>BOBW01000162.1 GCA_026002595.1 Spirochaetia bacterium
CCCCGGCATTCATATTCGCACTGATATTAATGGAAATACCTGCAACTATTATCGGAATCCCTATCGTACCACCGCCGTTTACCCCCCCGTTCACCCCAACCGTCATCGTGGAACTAAAGTCAAGTTCATTCTGCAAATCCCCCATGGTATAGAGCGCCGGCTGTTCGCCCATATTCCCGCTTACCATCTTCCCGGCAACCGGCAATTCACTTAATGTCCCGGTATCTACCGAATTCGCGCCCTCCTGATACCCTGACGCAGGCAGCAGGCTGCTATCCCACGCGGACATTGATAGGGGTACCGCATCCCGAAAACCCATCCCCGTATTGAATTGTACCAATAGCGTACCGGAACTGGTCCCCTTCGTGACAATGTCTACCAGCCCGTCTCCATTGATATCCAGCAGCAATCTGCTGTTGCTGCTGCTGGATGCCCCCACATTGACGCCGACTCCAACTCCCACACTGATTGCCGCCGTGGTGTCTGCATTCCCAAACACCTTGCTTGATGTCCCCACCCCCGCATTAACTGCCGTGCCGGTACTCCGTATGGTTCCCTCGCTTATTACACTCATTCCACTATGGGTATTCTCTGCACTATAGGAATATCCGTTCCCCAGATGGACCGTACCCCCGTTAATATAATCCGCCAGCCCGTCCCCGTTTATATCCAATATCCCCGTCGTCTGCGTATTGTTCCCGCTGGACCTGTTCACCGACACGCCAAACGAACCGGTCGCCGGCGCATTTACACTCACGATTTTGCCCGTCTTGCCGTCCCGCTCATATTGCGTTGTCGATGCAGATAAGCCCCCATTCCAGGCTTCTACCCTGCTTCCCGTATGGCTTAATGCCGTTCCGCTCCCCCACGGATTCCCCGTTGCTTCATCGTAACTGATTGACTCCGTGCCGTTTGCGAGTACCCGTCTCCCGTATCGTACCGTTATCCCCTCCGGCCCGGCCTGTACAATATCCGCTATCCCGTCCCCGTTCATATCCTGGATGTTTTGTACCATCTTCCCGGAACTCGTATTGGTACTAGCCGCTCCGCTCAGCGCCGACACCCCTGCGGAAACCGTGCTATCCTGACCGGTATTGGTACTCCGCCGGATACTCCCGAGCCCCTGCACGGATACCGGGGATGCCATTCCCGGCATCTCATAGTAGCTTTCTCCTCCTGACCGGTTCGTGTGGATCATATCCCCGTCTATATACGGATAGTAATACTGCGATTCCGTGACCGTTTCCCGTTCTCCCTCACCAGTCCAGCGTATGTGCTGCCTGGGCACTATCGCTACTTCTCCCATTAATACTTCGCCCGTTAATCTCTTGCCCGGCAGCGCTTCCGTCCCCCCAGGCATTTCCCCCTCGGTTTCAGGCAGCTGTTCGCCGTATTGTTTTTCGGTCCCTTCCCGCGTCTGTAACAGGTAATACGCACGCTGATTCGCCCGTCCTTCATCCGCCTCCTGCTTCATTCTTGCTTCCCGCTTTGCCGCTGTCATGCCTTTGGTTTCTTCCGCCAGCCTTTTCCCGTTCCGGATTTGGGCGTATAACGCATCTTCACTAAAGCGGGTCCTTTCCCCTTCCTCACCGCCCAGCCATACCCCGTAATACCACTGCCGGGTCCCGCCGTATAATATGTCATCGCTGTTTATTGTTATTACGTCTTTTAAATACCCGGCGCTTTCCAGTTCCGCCTCGCTGGTTATTCCCGCTAATTCCACCTCGTCAGCGGCATATTCACTATATCCGCCCCCCCTATATTGATACAGCTTCCCGCCCGCTTCATTCTTCGCCGTATACCCGTCCGCGCTGTCCCAGATGAGTTGTTTTGCCGTCGACTCCTTTTCCGTCAGGAACAGTCCGTTGAGCCCGATATATTTATAGGTTCCATTTATTACTTCGTATTCATACTCCGAATGGTATTTTATGACTGTCTTTACGGTTTGATAATTTTTCAATCCATACTTCGCAGCTATGTCTTTTAAGTATTCGTCATATTCATTTTCTTCTTCATTTGCTTCGCGGTATTCATTTTTAAGTATATATTTCCCCTCCGCCTCACGATAACAGGGAAACGCTTCCTGGAAAAAATATGCCCGTTCTACCCTGCGCAGCAGGTCCGCCGCCCCCGCTTTGGCTTCGGCGCCGATATCCGCCTTTCGCTTATAGGTATTGTAATCAAACATCTCTTTCGGTACTTCTATTTCCTTCCCTTCCGCATCCGGTTTCTTTTCCATCACCGTTTTATATACCGGCGTCAATTCAAAACACTCCTCAAAAAATCGCTCCATTGCCGACTCGCTTATCGTCCCATCGCTGATATATCTTCTGAAAAAATCCTCCCCCTCTTCTTCCGCCGGATTCTCCCAATAGGCACTGGTATAGTCATAACGCTCCCGCGCGTACAGCCCTGAAAATATTTCATCCCGCCAGAGCTTTTCCATCTCCTCCGGTTCTATCGTACTTGCCCTTTCCGTCGGATCCCTCAATTCTATCGCTATTTCCGCTTCATCACTTTCTATCGTTACCGTCAGACGGTCTTCTGCTTCCTCCTCCTCCCTTCCTTCTTTAACCGTCACCTCATACCCGGTTTTATTGCTGCCTATATAATAATTCCACCCGTCCCCTTCTGCCTTTATCCCTGCCGCTTCTTCCCCGTATGCCCCTAATACGATATACCCTCCCTCCTCATAGACACTCCCGGTCATCCGGGGCGACCGGTCCTCCTCTATGGTTCCTTCTTTCCGGTCCCGGTATACCACCAGCCCTTCGTCCACTTCCGGCGCCAGCCCTTCTATAACAAAATCTTTCAGTATTTCTTCCTTCTCTTCTCTCGTCAACTCTGAC
>BOBW01000163.1 GCA_026002595.1 Spirochaetia bacterium
ATATACATCTGGCTCGCGCCGTCCACCTCGGCGGATTCGATGAGGGACTCCGGGATGGAACTCTGAAAATAGGTCCGCATAACCAAGAGGTTGTACATGGAAATTGCGGAGGGCAGGATCAGGGACCACATGGAATCGAGGAGGCCTACCTTATGTACCACGAGGTAGGTCGGTATCATGCCGCCTGAAAAGAACATGGTCAGGGTAAAGAGGATCGTCAAAAAAGTCCGGCCGAAAAAATCCTTACGGGAAAGTATGTATGCCCCGAAAAAAGTCATGACGAGGTTCACCGCGGTCCCGGCCAGCACCAGGATGAGCGAATTTTTATAACCCGCCATGATCTGCTGGTGCTTGAACACATCGGCGTAGGCGGAGAGCCGGGGTTCCACCGGGAAGAGTACCATTCTCCCCTGCAGCACGGCGTAGGGCGAAGAGAAGGATGCGCTTATCACATACACAAGCGGATACAGTACAATCACGAAGATGATCAGGCAAATGGCCATATTTACCGTATCAAAAATCAGGTCGCTCCGGGAGCGTCGTATCTCCATAGGCTCCTCCCTCAGAAAAGACTTGTCTCGCCGTTTTTCCGGGCGAAGGTATTAACGATGACCAGCAGCGCGCAGTTGATCACCGAATTGAAGAGGCCCACCGCCGACGCAAAGGAAATCTGCGCATTGACAAGTCCTGCCCGGTACACATAGGTGGAGATAACATCCGAGGCCGGCATGTTCAGGTTGTTCTGCATCAAAAACACCTTTTCAAAACCGACACTCATGATCTGCCCGCTCTGCAATATCAAAAGGATAATGATGGTCGGCATAATACCCGGAATCGTAACGTGCAGGATCCGCTTGAAGGTTGAGGCGCCGTCCACAATGGCCGCTTCGTACAAGGCCGGATCGATTCCGGCAATTGCCGCAATGTAGATGATGGAACTCCAGCCGCAGTTCTGCCAGAGCCCCGAAAAGACGTAGAGGGTTTTAAACCAGAGCGGTTCCGCAAAAAAGAATACCCCCTCAAGGCCCAGGGCCCGGAGCGCGTGGTTCACGATACCCGTACTGGGTGAAAGCATGGTGGTCATCATTCCGACAACAACCACCACCGAAAGGAAGTGGGGCGCATAGGTGAGCATCTGCATGGCCTTGCGGAATTTGCCGGAGCGAAGTTCACTCAACAGTATCGCCAGAATGATGGGAGCGGGAAAGCTTATGGCCAGCTGGTAGAGGCTTATCCCCAGGGTATTCGTAATGACCCGCTGAAACTGGTAAGACCTGAAGAACCGCAAAAAATGCTTGAACCCCACAAAGGGGCTGCCGAAAACCCCGTCTATGGGATTGTAATCCCGGAAGGCGATTTGCACGCCGTACATGGGCCAATAATGAAAAACGATAAAGTAGGCGACAATGGGGATAAGGCAGAAATAGAACTGCCAATATTTATGGAGCGAACGGCTCAAACGCCTGGCGGTCACGGTCCCCTTATTACGCATACATTTTTTCCAAATAGTTATCAAAATCCGGCAGCACCGGATCATCCGTTTCCAGGAGATAGTTCCGTAAACGAGTCCGCAGCGATCGGATTTGATCACCATAGGCGGCCTGATCCATCAGATTATCCAGGGCATCGGGGTCCCGGGAAAAGTCATAAAATTCCTCCCGGCAGCGGTAATCAAAAAAATGTACCCTTTCTGCGATTCGGGGGTCCTCCGATGCGGCGGCCTTCATGGCTGCATAGGTCAGGCCCATCTTGGCTTCGTTTTTATAGAAGGCAGTCCCGTCGGCCCAGGCATTAAAAATATAGCCTGCCTCTGCAGTCTGCACACAGCGCATGGGATAGGGATTCTTGGCCGCCGTAATATTGAACTGGGTAAAAACCATATCCCGGTCAGGCTGTTCTTCCCCCCTCAGCAGGGATAGATAACTGCGCCCATCGCAGGGGATAGCCTTGGGAATACCGGCGGCTTCCAGAATGGTCGGCGTAAAATCAATCCCGGAAATAAAATCCCCGGTGTTACGGGAACCAGGGGCCGTTACCCCCGGCCAGTATGCGATAAAGGGGGTTTTAGTACTGTTAAGATAGCAGTTTGCCTTTGAAAAGGGGAAGGACATACCGTTATCGCTCAGAAAAATAATCAGGGTATCCGCGGACAGGCCCGATTCCTCCAGGGCTTCCAGTACCCCGCCTATGGTTTCATCGCAGCGGTGAACGCTGCTGTAGTACTGGGCCAGTTCCCGGCGGACATCGGGAAGATCCGGCAGAAAACCGGGGACCGGAATCTCATCTGCCTGGTAATAACGGGCTGCATAGGTATTGTAGCCGTAGAACCGGGTCAGTTCGTCCTCACTTCCGGCAAAGGGCCGGTGGGGATCGTGGGAATTGACCATAAAAAAGAAGGGCTTACCGGATTCTTTGACCTTTTTGAAGAATTCCGCGCTGTCCCGCCGGTATATATAGGGGCTGCGGCCGTGGAGATTTTCAAAGTTATAGACATCTGAACAATAGTCCCAGCAAAATTTCTTCTCCGGCTGCAAATGCTCCACTTTCCCAATGATACCGTTGTAATAACCGTTTTCCCCCAGAACCTGGGTAAGGGTAGGGACCGACTCCTTTATGGGGTTAAAGCCGGGGGAACCGTTATGATGGGGGTATAAACCGGTCATCAGGCATTGCCGGGAGGGCTGGCAGACCGCAATGGTCACATGGGCATTATCAAAACAAAGACCCCGGCCGGCCAGGCGGTCAAGGTTCGGGGAAATGTCCGGCGCCGTGCATCCAAAGGCCCCAAGGGAGTTGTAGTTGAGATCATCCGCCGTGATAAAAAAAAAATTCA
>BOBW01000164.1 GCA_026002595.1 Spirochaetia bacterium
CTTCGGGGTTTAATTTCTGCCGCTGCCGCAGATAATCCTGCTTGCTCACTGTTTGCTCAACGTTTTTCACCGCTTGAAAATAATGCCGTACTTCCATGGTCGTGCTCAATCCCTTTTTGGCAAGTGTGCACATCAGTATGTCTTTTAGTGGCATATCCCGTCGCCGAGTCCAACTGCTAAAATCCCCGGTATGCCGGGCTGCCGTTCTTATCCAATCACTATGTATTTCCGATAATAACTGTTCCATTCGCAACCGGGTTTCATGTTCGCTCATAGCCCCCTTTTCTATTAGGCACTATTTTTTACGATTTTTCCTTAAGTTTATGATGTTGTGCCTGTCACCATATGCGTTTACCATTGTAATATAACAAGTTAGAAAATTTAAATCTTGCCAGAATAGGGTTTTTAGGCAGCCTCGTTAAACAATACAAAAACCTGCTACGAATAGCCCTGCCACGGACGGCAGGGCGGGTTTCCTCAAGCGTTACTACTTTGTATATGTGACACCACTAGCTATTAGTGTGCTACCACTAATTGTTGCAGGCCATGGACTTCCCACAGTCACATATGATGCTAGTTCACCGCTAGCTGCAGTTGCGGTGAAGAGTGCATTATTACCACTGTAAGTATATGTACCACTGCACGAGCCAGAAACAGTTCCCGTTTGTGTTTGAGTCCATGCTGATTCTGCCACCGTAAAAGTCACATAACAAGGACCGGGAGCTTCTCCATACCAGATTCCTATAAAAGGATTTCCGCCACCTCCACCATTATTATTGTTGCCATCATCACAACCCATAACCACCAAACCAAATGCCAGCACCATTACCGACATTCCCGTAAGGAGCATTTTGTTCCACTTTTTTGTAGCTTTCATAACTACCCTCCAAAATAATTTTTTTTGGTGTCTCCTGCCTTTATTTTACAAAACCGTTTCTTTCCTCGCCGCGCACGGACGCGCGGCGAAATTCTTCTACCAGTTTTGCTTTTTTATGGCATTTAACTCCCATTTATAGACATTTCACTTATACAGCCCCGTCCCCTCCTTTATGACCAATCCCTCAGGGGCATACCCTTTATCCCGCTCCCCATTGGGCGGATTTCCCCGTGGACAGGCCATAGCCATGCCTACAAGGGTGTCCATATACCCCTTTGGCAATAGGCTGTAATACGCCTTTAGCCGGGAAACCAGGGCATGTTCGGTCAAAAAATCAGGTTTTTGTTCCATAAATTGCATTTAGCAACGATTATATATTGAATTTTGCAATATATCAATCTATTTTTTGCAAAAAACAATAAATTTCTTTGCATAACTTGCTAAATTTCCCTAAATCTGCCAGTCTGTAGGGTATGGGAGACCATGAAATTCCGGCAATTAACCGCCGTATCAAGGAAATCCGCTTGGCACTACAGCTCTCTCAGGCGAAATTTTCATCCATGATTTCGCTGTCCAACAGCTGCCTTTCGAGGGTGGAGAGCGCCCAAAAAGTGGTTAATGACCGTTTGGTAAAACTTGTCTGCAGCGCTTTTTCAGTAAATGAAACCTACCTTAGATACGGGGAAGGGGAGATGTTTACCGAAATCCCGGACGAAAAATTTATGAACCTGGTACACAATTTTAAATCCCTGCCGCCCAAATATCAGGAATTCCTCTTTAAGATGTTCGATATGTTTTTAAAAATGAGGGATGAATAAAGCGAATACGTGGGGAGCCGGGTCCCGAATCAGGGGCGTAATGCCTCAAAATAAAATCTAACCGTAGAGACTGGATGCCTCATAATTAAATTCTAACCAAGGTTAGAAATCCTCAAGGGCAGCAGCGGCGAGGGGCTGTTGCCGGATGAGCGTTTTCTGACGGTTGAGTTCGGCCAGTGCCTCAACCGCTTGGTGGACCTCCTGCTGGAGGGTGACCGGGTTGTAGCGTTGGTAACGCCGGGTCAGTTCAGCCTTGACCGTGTCCGGGAGGTCAGCTGACAGCAAGAGCCGTTGGTAGGGGCTCATGGGTTTGTCATACACCTTACGGACTTTGGATCCTACCCGAGTCTTGGTAATCAGTTTGATGGTGGGAAGGAAATAATTCAAGAGCGGGCAGAGGGATCGGTAGACGCGAGCGAGGGCCTCCCGTTCGGAGGGGGTGTCGAGGCGGGCATAGCCGATATATTCCCTGACGCACTTGAAGTTTTTCTGCTCGACGAAGCAGTTATCGTTTTTCTTGTAGGGGCGGGAACGGGTAAAGGTGATGCGGTTGGTATTGCACCAGGCGAGGAGGGTGCGGTTAATAAATTCGCCGCCATTATCGCGCGGCAACTTCGTTGCCGAGTCGATGCCCAAGAGGGGGAACGGGAGGAGTTGGGGGAGAGCAGTGAGCCTCTCAAAAGTCCATTTTTGAGCTTTATTGAGCAACGCGAAGAGTTCAACCCAGCCGGAAGCGACATCGGTGGCGGTTAACGTAAGGCAAAACTCCCCCGCATCCCGGTCTCCGCAATGATGGCGGACTAAAGTCCGACCGTGTCCACCTCGAAAAATCCCGGTTTGCGGTCGTCCCAGGGGTAATGGGTTCTGACCTGAATATGCTTTTTCAGCAGATTCCCCGGTTTCGTCCCGCTGATCCCCCGGGGGGCCAACTTCTTTCGGTCTTCCTTCAGGGCCCGGTCGATGGTCGCCGGACTTATCTTAAGGAGTTTGGCCCTGATGTCCGCCGTGATATGAAAAGCCGGCCACGCCTCAAGGAAGGCCATCTGGTCCCTCAGAAAAGGGGCCAGGAGTT
>BOBW01000165.1 GCA_026002595.1 Spirochaetia bacterium
CGAAGGGTTTGCCCCTATCACCGCAGAAAATTCAGCCGGCCTGGATCTGGCCCCCGGCGAGCTGGTGGAAACCGGCTCCGGCCCCCATGTCCTGCTGCGTCAGGGGGCGGCGGCGCTCTGCCCTCCCCTGCTGGGTTTTGCCGCGGGCTTCTTTCTTGCGGGCGCCGTCTTTCCCCAGGCGGGGGATGCTCTCCGGGCCGCCTGCGGGGCCCTGCTGCTTTTTGCAGCGGCACTGGGCTTTTATTTTTTCCGCAGACGGTTCCCGCCGAAAAACATCCCCCGGATATTACAGGTAATTCCACAGTAATACTGTTCAGGGATATTTCTTCCGCAATGCATCCGCGCTGTCGGCCCGACCGGTGGCTTCCAGCCGTTTCAGATATTCAGGCAAATGCCCCCAGGTGTGGTAGGGCCCTTTTTCCTTGAGCACGGTCCAGAGGGGGTCCGCCTGACTTTCAGAGGACAGCATCATTTCATCATGCCAGTCAAGGATGATTTTTGCACCCCTTGCGCACAGCTCAGGATATTTTTCCTTTACATCATGCTGTTCATGGGGATCATCTTTAAGATTGAAGAGCATTTCCCGATCAAAAAGATGATACCCGTCATGATAAGTACGGATGTAAATCCAATCGTCAAAACGGGCGGCGCGCTGGCAGACATGGGCCATCTGAGAGATGACCACCGAATCCCGGCCAGGGCCTTCCCCTGAGGTAAGCACGGAAGCATAACTTTTGCCGTCCCACTTTTCATATGCCTTTACCCCAAGGGCCTCCGCCATGGTTGGGGCCAGGTCAAGGTTATAACGGAATTGATTATCAATCTTGCCGGCGGGACTGCCGGGCCATTTTACGATCATGGGAATACGGCAGGTGGCCTCATCGGCGTTGCCGTGTTCAGAGTAGATCCCCAGTTCCCCCAGGGTCTCCCCATGGTCCGAGGTAACGATGATGGCGCAGTCATCATAAACGCCCAGTTCCTTCATGCGCTTAAAGACCTCGCCGACAAGATGATCCGCATAGAGGACGCCCGTATCGTAACCGTCAAATACATTGCGCAGATCCGCATATTCTGTTGCTTTTCCCGGCATCCGCGGATACCTGGGGTTCAGTTTGTCATCGTACATGCTTAATTCCCAAAGGCTGTGGGGACCCGCCGCTTTCAGGTGCCGCTTAAAGGCCGCTTCATCGATCCAGTCGGTAAAGGGCTTGTCCTTAAAGGGATTGCCGAAACTTTCAGGGGCCCGGTAGGGAGTATGGGGGTCCCAGAGGTGAAGGTGCAAAAACCAGTTGTCCTCTTTGCCTTTGCGGTTCATCCAGTCCAGTGCAACCGGCAGCACCGTCTCGCCGGATTCCATTCCGCCGTAACCCACGTTGTGCATTTCATGGAAACCGGAATTGAACCACCAGGCCGAATGCCGTTCAGGAAAGGTACTGATGGATGCGGTATACATACCTTTTTTACGGAAGACATTGAACAGATTATTGGTATCATTCTGACTTCTGAAGTCCCGCTCCGCCCCCATGAGCCGCAGGTCCGCTGCGGTGCCGCCGTGGCCCACCACGCCATTTTTGATACCGAACATGCCGGAGATCATGGCCGCCCGTGAAGGGAGGCAGGGAGCATCGGGACAATAATAACGGTTAAACCGTATCCCCGCCGCCGCCACCTTATCAATATTCGGCGTGGTATCCCGAAAATACCCGTAACACCCCATGTGATCCGGCCGCAGGGTATCAATATCTACCAATAGAATACGCATGTATGCCTCCTAATTCTTCGCCCAGCGATCATAGGACGCCTGGTACAGGGCCACATAGCGATCCGCGCCCATGGACTTGATGTTCCTGACATAGGTATCCCACTGGGACAGGGGCAGCCTGCCGGTGACAAACTGCACCTGGGATTCCCTGATGTAGGTAATAATGTCGGAAATAAGCGGGTTAAGTTCATCCTGTTCCGTTACGGTGAAGGTAAGTATGGGTATGGCCTTTACACTGACATAGGGCTGTACCAGATCGTAGGCCTCGAAGAGGACCTGCGGCAGCCGCGCCCGTTCCAGGACTTCCGTTGTATAAGTTGGGGCGCCTCCGCCCGCAAATCCGATAGCATACTGTCCCATGGACTGGGGCATGTTAAGGCCGTTCGGATTCCTGGTGATGAGTTCTGTTACCGCATAGGTGCCATCGCTCTTCGTGGTATAGGTTACCCCTTCCTGGCCCAGCCAGATGAGCCGCGCCCCTTCGTCCCCATAGTAGTAATCAATCCAGCGCAGTGTTTCTGCGGGGTACTTGTTTTTATTGGTGATGGCAAAGGCCCCCAGACCGTAGGTCAGCTGCAGATTGTTAAATACTCCCTTACCGGATTTTCCGGCAGGGGGCGGTACAGGGACAAAATACTCCGCATTTTTCGCACCAATAACCTCGGGGTTGTTGTTAAGGAAGAAAGCGCCGATCAGGTCCTGATCTCCCTTGGCGGTGAATTCCGGAATTCCCTGGGTATACATCTCCGGGTCCAAAAGGCCCTTGGCATAAAGACCGGCGATCCATTCAAGCTGCTGCCGGTAATTTTCTGTGATGGGGAAGAGGCGGACCTTGCCGTTATCGTCAAGATCGATATAGTTGCCGAAATTGTTATATCCCAAATTACCGATACCAAATGCGCCGTAGGTCGCGGTGTGTATACTCCTGCCCGATTCCCGGTCGGAATAGGGGAGCTCATCATTCGGATTACCGTTCCCGTTGGCATCCCGGGTCTTAAAGG
>BOBW01000166.1 GCA_026002595.1 Spirochaetia bacterium
ACGGAAGTCTGACCATGCTGGTACTGGATGAAGCCTGGCTGTTCCTCAAGCATCCTGTCTTTCAAGACAAAATCAATGAATGGTTAAAAACCTTACGCAAAAAGAATGTCTTTGTGGTGTTCGCTACCCAGGATGTGGTAGACGCAATCCGTTCTCCGCTGTTTTCAACCGTCGTCCAGCAATGCCTCACCAAGATATACCTTGCGGACCCGATGGCGGAAACCGCCGCCATGATAGAGGCATACCGGGCATTCGGTTTAACCGATGCGGAGATAAGCACTATCGGCAGGGCGGAAATGAAGCGGGATTATTTTTACACCAGTCCCATGGGTACCCGGCTCTTTCAGCTTGATTTGGGAAAAATAAGCCTCGGCATTATTGGCGCGGGGGACCAAAAGATGCTTGACGGACTTACTGATCAGCATGGCGGAGAAAGTGGGTACGAGTATTGTGGGGACATTTTGAAGGCAAAGAACATTGATTATTCAATCTTTATGGAAAATGAAAACACCGGAGGATAAGGGTATGAAAAAAGTAAAATCAGTATTTTTAGTAATCCTGGTTTGTATGTCGTTAGGGAAAGTGTATGCCGGGGGTGCGATTTCGGCGGCCATAGCAACCGCAATAGAAGGCACCCAAATTGAACATCTGTTCGCTACCATCGCAAACGGAATTCAAATAGCTCAAGAGGTAATCATCGCGTATAACCATCTGCAATACGGTATTCAGACCGCAAAGGCGGCGATTCAAAACCTGAAAAACTTTGATTTTTCAAAGATGAAAACCCTGGATGATTGGGTAGATTTTTTCAATCATCAAATGGACCTGGAACGACGCACGGAGGCCATTTTTTCAAATATCGGTGTCCGGGTCGGGGGGAAAACCTACGGGCTAATGGATACCCTCGATATTCCCCAGGCGATAGCGGAAAACGAATACAATCAATGGAACAGCCAATTTACCGACCGGGAACGTAAAAAGATGTGGGTACACTATGGCTTAAAACCGGCAAATTACTACTACATGAAAACCTGGCAGCAGCGGGAAAAAGACCTGGTTGGGAAAATGGCGGCAAAGCCGGAAGTGGTTGCGGAAACACAAATCGAAACAGCCGGAAAAGTCGAACAGATTGTCAATAATGCGCGTTCAACAGACAGCGCAAACGCCCTGTCTCAGGCGCAGATTGAAATGCAGGGAATTCAGACACAGGAAACAATGGAAACAAACCGGCTCCTCGCGGAACAGTCGGCGCTCATGGTTACCGAAGCGCAGTTAAAGAATCAGATTCAAATGCCAATAGGCGCGTCCGATTCTTTCCTGAAAAATGACCCGGTTTTCGATGAATAATAAGGAGATGCCATATGTGGCTTGACGCGCCTTTTTTTACTATCCTGGATAAACTTGCCGATTTGCAGTCCTATTTTCTAGGGCAAGCATGGTTTATCGCGCAGATTGTGTTAATTCTCTGCCTCGGTTTTGCCGCCATAAAGTATGCGGTAAACGGCGAGGGACTGAAAGATTCCATTGCCAAGCTGGGGATGGCCTTTGTGATGTTCTCGGTCCTGATGTATGGCTATCCCAAAATCATAACCGGTATATCCGAAATCGTGTATGAATGGAGCAACATATCCACCTATGAAAGTTCGGGCATCAAGGAAATGTTTCTGAACCGGCAAAATGATGTTTCCTTTTGGGTGGCAAAAATTGACGAAACCGCGCCGGAACATAGTGAAGTCATACAGGTAATCTATGACCAAGGAGGCCGTCCGCAGGATTTGCTTATCAATATCTTTGACGATAAGCACATGTTCATTTCACCGAATGCCGTGATCCGGATCATCATGCTGATTGCGGAAGGGATATTGAATAAGGCGAACCAGTACAGCGTTTGGAACAATTTTGACAAAATGATCCTTATTCTGCTCTCGGCGATAGCGGTCATCCTGTGCGGCATCCTGGGGAGCCTTCAATACTTTATTTGCGCCCTGGAGTTTACCCTCATCACCTCGGTGGGGGTGATCATGCTTCCCTTCATGATGTGGGATGGGGGCAAGTTTATTACAGAAAAGTTTATCGGCGCTATTGTCGGCTTTTTCATTAAAATGCTGTTTTGTACCATCACGATGTTGATCACTTTTTATGGCTATCTCGCCCTGATGACCCGCCCCTTTGACGGAACTATAAACGAAGTGGTGTATGTCGTTTTCATTTCTATTTTTTACATGATGCTCTGCCAATCAGGGCCGCAGCTTGCGGTGACGCTCCTTACCGGAACACCGCAGATGTCCCTCATGGAAGCGGCAAAGGCGGTAGGCGCCTATGCCGCCACCGGCGCGGCGGGGATGGCCGCCGGCAAATTTGTCGCGTCAAAGGCCACCCAAGGGGCGGTCTCTGGCGGCGGGGCTGTCGCGCAGGCCGCAGGAGCCGTAGGGGCGGTAAAGGCATTGGGAGGAGGCAAGGGAGAGCAGATACAGGCCGCTGGTAAAAGTGTGGGCGCGTCTGCCGCTGCCGGGGTGCAAAGCCTCGCACATGGCCTGGGGCGTAGCCTCATGGGGTCTGGTAACGGCGGAGGCGGTAAGGGGGGCCGTAATAACCAGGCGTCGAATAATGCCGGAGGGATCAACCGGTATAGCCGCTTAGCGGAGTACCGTCAGCCAAATGCTGAGGGGCAAAGCAAGACCATCAGGGAACATCTGGCGTCCCAATACCAACGCGG
>BOBW01000167.1 GCA_026002595.1 Spirochaetia bacterium
TACAGGGGAACGAGGCCGCCGCGCAGATCGCCCGACGTATCGAGCAAGCCAATGCGTGGCAGCTAGCGGATGTACTCATCGTGGGCCGGGGGGGCGGTTCCCTGGAGGACCTGCTGCCTTTCTCCGAAGAAGTGGTGGTCCGGGCAGTGGCGGCGTCTGTTATTCCCGTGGTAAGCGCCGTGGGCCACGAAATCGACTGGGCCTTAAGCGACTTTGCCGCAGACCTCCGGGCCCCTACCCCATCGGCGGCGGCAGAACTGGTGAGCGAAAACCGGGAAGCGGTGCTGGAAATGATCCGGGATTTAAGGGCGGAAATGGGACGAAGTATGAAGGCCAAAATAGAACGGGCCCGGCTTTTGGCCAAGCCCTTCAGCCTTGAGGACCTGGAATACCGGTTCCGGGGCATACTTCAGCCCCGGCTGGTACGCTTTGACGATGCCAAGGAAGCACTCCTCTCAAACTTTACCGAAAAAGCGGCGGAGCTTCGCCGCAGACTGGAACTGGCCCGGACCGCCCTTGAAGCGGGGAGCCCCCTCTCAATACTGGAACGGGGCTTTTCCGTAACGGTGAACCAGCGGACCGGCAAGGTGGTGCGCCGGGCTGCGGAGGTTAAGGCCGGGGACGAACTCAGCATCCGGCCCTTAGAGGGATTGATTACGGCGATGGTTAAGGAAAGGGAAGAAATGGAGAACGCATGAAAACAACAGAAAAGGGTATGAAAAATTTTGAGGAACGGCTGGAACGGCTGGAAAACCTGGGGGAAAAGATCCGCAAGACCGATATTCCCCTGGACGAGGCGTTAAAGGCCTTTGAGGAAGGGATCAAGCTGGCCCAGACCCTGGAAAAGGACCTTGAAAAGGTGGAAAGCCGTATCGAGGTTTTGATGAACAGCAGCGAGGCGCTGCCGGAGGAAAAACCGGAATTGAGCCTCTTTGACGAAGAAGACTGATGATACAAGTACTCCCCCCGGAGGAGGCCCGGAAGATCGCAGCAGGGGAAGTGATCGACCGCCCCGCCGCCCTGGTGCGGGAATTCCTGGATAACGCCATCGACGCCGGGGGTGAGCAGATTGAGGTGCTTATCGAGGAAGGGGGCGGCCGCCGGACCGAGGTGATCGACGACGGCGCGGGAATGGATCGGAAGGATCTTGAACTCTGCTGGCTCACCCACGCCACCAGTAAAATTCGTTCATTGGATGATCTGGCGTCAGCGGAAACCCTGGGCTTCCGGGGGGAGGCCCTAGCGGCGGCGGCGGCGGTGGCGCGGCTCGAGATCCTCACCAGCACCGACGGCCGGGAAGCTTGGCAGCTTGAGGTTGGCCCCGGGAAAACAGAGCCCCGCATTGGACAGGCCCGGCGGAACCGGGGAACCAGCGTCCGCGCCCTGGGCCTTTTCGACACCATCCCCGCGCGGAAACGTTTCCTGAAACGTGAGGGCGCCGAAGCGCTCCTCTGCCGGCAGGCCTTTATCGACAAGGCCCTGGCCTTCCCGGAACGGAGTTTCCGCTTTGTCCAGGACGGCAAACTCAAAACCTGGCTCCCCGCTGTTTCCAGTTTGAAGGAACGGTTTATCCAATGCCTCCTTGATTCAATGGAAGGCACTTTTCTCCACGAAATCCACGGAGCGGGTCCGGGCTTTTCGGTGACCCTGGTGATAGGCGGACCTGAACTCTACCGGAATGATCGGCGGCAGCAGTACGTTTTCGCCAACCGCCGCAGGATTCAGGACTACGGTCTTATGCAGGCCCTGGAATACGGAGTCCAGGGCTGGTTCCCCAATGGGACCCATCCGGTGGGGGCGGTCTATGTGGAAATCGATCCCAGCCTGGCGGACTTCAATATCCATCCCGCCAAACGGGAAGTCCGTTTTGCCGATCCCGGCGCCATCCATCATCTGATAACACAAACACTGCGGGAATTCACCCGCCACGCTGCGGCCCGCCGTACGGAAGAAAACAGCCATACTACCGAAATTGATTATGAAAACCTCGATACCATATTCAACAATCCCGGCAATAGTAATCTTGCTTATAACCCGGCAGACGGGGGATATGGGGATCGCCATGCGGGAACCCTTGCCATTGCGGCATTGCTGGATCAGAAACCCGCATTTGCCCCCCTTCCCGGACGAGGCGCGGTCAATCCGGCGGGAGACCGGGCAATCCTGGCGGCAGAGCCGCTGGATCGCAATTTTTCTGTTGCGGAAGCAAGCCCTCAATATGGGGGCATACGGCTTGTAGGCCGGGTGTTTGAGCTGTTCATTCTGGTTGAATCGGAGGACAAGCTCTTTATTATCGACCAGCACGCCGCCCACGAGCGGATCCTCTACGATGCCTTTCTTTCAAAGCCCATCCCCAAACAGGAACTGCTGGTGCCCCTGCCCTTCAGCACCGCAAGCGCCGATGAGGACAAATTCCTCAGCTCACACCGGGAGGATCTGGCAAGGTTCAGTATTATAATAGAAGAAGATGAGGGCAACTGGCGCATCACCGCCCTGCCCGCAAACTGGAAGCTTGGGGATGCGGAAACGGTACGGGAAATTCTTGAGCTGCGGACAGCGGGGGAAAACATGGCGGAACGCTGGGCCGCCACCCTCTCCTGCCACGCCGCGATAAAGGACGGAGACTACCTGGACGACAGTGCTACCCTGGCCCTGGCAAAAGAAGCCCTGTCACTCCCGCAGCCCCGCTGCCCCCACGGCCGCCCCGTCTGGAC
>BOBW01000168.1 GCA_026002595.1 Spirochaetia bacterium
TTCACCGAGTGCGGTGCAAATTTGCCGCAAAATAGCGCTTTTTCCGCAGCGCCGCATACCGGTAATTACTTTGATGACCGGTTTATCGAGGTAGAGCAAGGCTTTTTCGACATAATCACTTCGTTTTACGGCTAATTCATCCATACGGATATGATAGCATAATTAGGAAAAAATGTCAAGAGTTTCTTGTATGGAAGAAACAAAGTGTAAAATGGTGATTTGTTTCTTGTATGAGAGAAACAAATCACGCCCACTCATTCCCCCTTTCTATCATAAAATCAGCGATCCGCTTGCCCGCTTCTCCCTGATACTGCCATGCGGTTTCTTTTGCTTTTTGCCGGGCCGCCTTCAATTCCGCGCTGTCGGAGGCGTTTTTGATTACATCGCCGATTGTCTCAAAAAATTCTTCCTTAAGCTCAATGCCGATTTCATGTAATACCTTAAACTGCCATAGTTCTTCCGCCGCATTTTCTCCCAAATCATCGGCATCGTAGGGGCGAAGATCGATCCCTTGTTTAACATACATGACCGGTTTATCGCACAAAAACGTATAATCAAAGATGATCCCGGAAAAATCGGAAATCATGATATCGGCTTTTGCAAGTGAAAAAATATTTTCCCGCTCATAATCCCATTCAAGATTTGCAAAACCGGCGTATTTTTTTGTAAGCGCCTCCAGTACCGCGCCTTCCGATTTTTTTGACTGCGGATGGGGCCGCACAATAATCCGCCAGCCGGTTTTTACCAGCGGGTCAAGGAGTTTCGCGCCATAATGCGACAGCAGCGCGGATGGTCCCCATGAAGGGGAGACAAGCACCGTAAACACATGATTTTCTTCCTGGGGAATTTGTTTTATTTTTTCAGCGTATACATCAAGATAGGTACAGCCGATGGTGATGAGTTGTTTTTCCGGCAAATCCCGCAGTTTTTCCAGTGTCCTGATATCCTTTGCCTGATAGTCCCCGGTAAGCAGCACCGAATCAAAGTAGTCCAGTCCGAACAGCCGGTAGGTTGTCGCATCGTTTGGCATATGCAGTACATGTGCGTAATGCTTTACCATTTTTGAACGCTTTAACTGGTACACATTGAGGCCCGGGGTTGTCATAAGAACAATACCCGCCTGGATCATATTGAGACGCGCAAAAGCCTTGTTCCCTTCACCGATAAATTCCGCTTTAATGTATTTGTATGAAACGGAAAAGACCGGATCATTTTCGGAGGATGTCAGGAACAGCAGCTCCGTTTGCCGTTTTTCAAATTCATCAAGAACCGGCTTAAAGACATTCCAGTATTGGTTTCCCTCGGAATAAATTACATAGGGATGGACCGCATCGGATGCAACAGCGCGGCCGCCTGAGAGTACCACCTTTACTTTTATTATCAGCGCCCGTAAAACAAAATACAGGGTAGCCGCCGCTCCAATCAGTATTGAAAAGAGCATGCTCCCGGTTCCGGGGTCGATATAGAGAGGATAGAGCATCATCATTCCGCCTTTTCCCAAATTCGGGATTAAAATATTATTTCAGTCCGTGGACTGCTTTTGCGAATTCATCAACGCCGGGCTTTTTTTCATAATCCTTGTAGGCAAGACCGAAAAAGCGTTCGGAATTGAGGGTGTGCGGGGTATTGGCCCGCGTATACCCTTCGGTAAGCTGATACCAGAAAATCGTCCGGGCGCCCCGCCGCGCCAAACCGATAAGGGTATCATAAATATATGCGCCGTACTTTTTTTCACCGACACGGCTGGGGTAAATACCCCCGGTGGGATAACCGACTTCGGTGACCCATATTTCACCTGAGTATCCCTGTTCCCGCACAAGCGCGGCAAAGGTATCATATAAGGCAAGGGCGCCTTTGGGAGTTGCCGCATAGGGATGAAAGGCGATTCCGTCCACATCATCCAGGGCGCCTGACTTAAACATATTTTTTATAAACGCAGTCGGTACGCGAAAAAAAGATCCGGCGATAATTTTTGCATCCGGGTCGCATTCGCGGATTTTTTGCGCCGCTGCTTTACTCAAGGCATAAAAGTCTTTGGCGGGCCCTTTCCAGAAGCGCACATACACATCCGGCTCGTTCCAGATTTCCCATGCGTCAACTTTACCTTTGTAGCGCGTTACGACCTGTTCGACATAGTTGAGAAAGTAAGGTAATTCTTCCGGCGATATATAGTCCCGCGATTTTCCGTTTTTGTGCACCCAGCCGGTATCGAATCCCAGGACAGAAAGCATTTTGCGCCCCGAGGCAATATTATCTTCCACCATGCGGTCGTAACGTGAAAAATCCCATACCCCTTTTTGTGGTTCTATGCTGCTCCAACGAAAATCATTGCGCACCCAAACAATGCCGAGTTCATCCATCAGGGCATTTTCTGCCGCGGATACCGGATCACCGGCATGGGCCACACCGGCAATGTCGGCGGGAATAGGGCCTGAGGACACAGGTGGTACGATGGCTGTGGCGCAGGAAAAAAAACCAAGGCACAAAGCGGGTAATGCCATTATCCGGCGCTGTATAGTGCTCATGGTTTTACCTCATTCCAGTTTGCGGGGTCGAAGATATCGTCGTGGACGCGGAGCCACTCATCAGCGGGGATGGAGTAGGTGAAGGCGCTGTGACGGTAGCTCGACAGGGCGCCGATGGTGACTATGTCCGCATCGGCAGAGGGCGGGGCGGTATCC
>BOBW01000169.1 GCA_026002595.1 Spirochaetia bacterium
GCATTGCCCTGGCCCGTGCCCTGGCGGTGGAGCCTTCAATTCTGATTCTGGACGACACCACCTCCGCGGTGGACAGCGAAACCGAGCAGTACATCCAGAACCAGCTGCGGCAGTTGGAATTCCCCTGCACCAAGATCATCATCGCCCAGCGGATCACCTCATTCCGGGGTGCGGACCTCATCCTCGTAATGGACAAGGGCCGGATCATCGAACGGGGCACCCACGAGGAGCTTTTGGCATACAAGGGCTTTTATCATTATATCTGGAGCCTGCAAAACAATTCGAGCGGCGGGACCGTGCCGAAGCCTCCGGCTTCATGGCCGGTGATGCCGGCACAAAGGGCGGGGTAAAAAAATGGCGCGCAAAAAAAAGCAGCAGCAGGGGCCCGCAGGGGGCCGCAACCGTTACGATGTTGATGAGTACCTGGACGAAAAGGTAAGCTTTGCCAACTTCAAGTACTGCGTTACCTATATCTCCCGGGTAAAGGGGCCCATGCTCCTTGCCCTGACCCTCAGTATAGTCGGCAGCATTGTGGGCCTTTCAGGGCCCCTGTTCATTCAGCGTGCCCTGGACGAGGCGGTTCCCGCCAAGGATTACCGGCTTCTTTTTGAGATGGCCGCCTTCCTTGCCGGTTCTATTGTTATTGCCATCGGTTTTGGGACTATCCGCAACCTTATCGTGGCCCGCGCCGGGCAGAGCATCATCCACGATATCCGTTACGATCTTTTTGCCCATCTCCAGAAACTGCCCTTCTCCTTTTACGACAGCCGCCCCCACGGAAAAATTTTCGTCCGGGTAGTGCCCTATGTGAACAGCGTTTCTGACGCCCTTTCAAACGGTATCCTCAACTTCATTATTGAAATTCTCAACATCCTCTTCATCATCTTTTTTATGTACAAGGTTGATCCCCACCTTGCCACCGTAACCGTGCTGGGGCTCCCTTTATTGGCCTTGTTTATCTGGACCATCAAGGCCCGGCAGCGCCATGCATGGCAGATCGTGTCGAACAAGAATTCCAACCTTACCGCCTATGTGCAGGAATCCATCGACGGCGTGAAGGTAACCCAGGCCTTTGACCGGCAGCACCGGAACATTAGCACCCTGGACGCTCTGGCAAATGACCGGAACAAGGCCTGGATGGCTGCACAGTACATTTCCAACTCGGTGTGGTTTTCCACGGAAACGATCAGCCAGATCGTTTTCTCCTTTGTGTACATCATGGGGGCCTATTGGATGCATCCCATGGCCAGTTTCGGCATGCTCCTTGCCATGGGGAACTATGCCTGGCGTTTCTGGCAGCCCATCATCAACCTGGCGAATATCTACAACACCTTTGTTACGGGCATGTCCTACCTGGACCGTATCTTTGACACCATTGCCGAACCGCCGCTGATCGAGGACGCCCCTGACGCAGTAGAAATGCCCGCCATGCGGGGTCACGTCATTTTTGACGACGTGACCTTTGCCTACGATCCGGGGCGGCCGATTCTGAAAAACGTTTCCTTCCAGGCTGACCCCAGCGACAGTATCGCTTTTGTGGGACCCACCGGCGCGGGAAAGACCACCATCGTGAACCTGGTGAGCCGCTTCTACAATATCGAAAGCGGCAAGGTGATCATCGACGGCTTTGATATTATGAAGGTGACCCTTAATTCCCTGCGGAGCCAGATGGGGATCATGCTCCAGGACAGTTTTCTTTTTACCGGCACCATCGCCGACAATATCCGCTACGGCAAGCTGAACGCCACCGATGCGGAGGTCCGGGCCGCGGCGGAACTGATCGGGGCCAGCAGTTTTATTGAAAAACTCCCCCAGGGCTACGAAACCCCCATCACCGAACGGGGGGGCGGTATTTCCCACGGTGAAAAACAGCTCCTCGCCTTTGCCCGTACCCTCCTGAGCGATCCCCGTATCCTCGTACTGGATGAGGCCACCAGCAGCATCGACACCGGCACAGAGCAGCTGGTGCAGGATGGTATCCGTACTTTGATGAAGGGCCGTACTTCTTTTATCATCGCCCACCGGCTCTCCACCATCCGCGACTGTTCCCGGATCATGTACATCAAGGACGGCCGGATTGTGGAAGCCGGCACCCATGACGAGCTTATGGCCCAGAAGGGCCTTTACTATCAGCTCTACTGGGCACAGTACGCCGAATAAAAAACTGCATGAAGGCCTTTATCGTCTACGCCCACCCCTCGGAGGATTCCTTTACCCGCCATGTGCGGGATCGTTTTATCGCGGGCCTTAAAAGCGCGGAACATAGCTATATTCTTTCCGATTTATACAAAATGAATTTTCAAACCGACATGAGCGAAGCCGAATATCGGCGGGAAGCTTATTACCGGCTCGACGCGCCGGTCCCCGTGGATGTGCTTGCGGAACAGCAGAAGATCAATGACAGTGACGCTATTGTTTTTATCTACCCCCTGTTCTGGAGCGAAGCCCCGGCAAAGCTCGTGGGCTGGTTCGACCGGGTGTGGACCTACGGTTTTGCATACGGCAGCAACCGTACCATGAAACAGCTTGAGAAGGGCTTGATGCTTTGCATTGCGGGGAACACCATGGAATACTTTCATAAAACAGGACTGCTGGATGCCATGGAAAAAGTAATGCTGCGGGACCGGCTTTTTGACCGGGTTAAGAAAAAAGAG
>BOBW01000170.1 GCA_026002595.1 Spirochaetia bacterium
ATCGCCTCGACCATCGGGGGAAATGTGGCCTGGCTTGCGGCGGTGTCCCGGGCTTTAAGCCCCAACGGCGCTCTGTATACGATACTCTATGTGTTGCTTATCATTTTTTTCGCCTATTTCTATACCCAGGTCAGTTTGAACCCTATCGAAATTGCTAAAAACATCCGTGAAAACGGCGGTTCCATACCGGGGATTCGTTCGGAACGGATCGAGGAGTACCTCACCAAGATTCTGAACCGCATTGTGCTCCCTGGCTCCCTGTACCTGGCGCTCATTGCGGTTATTCCGACCATCATACAGGGGCTTTTTCACTTCCCCTCATCGATTTCATACCTGATGGGCGGTACTTCACTTTTGATATTGGTCGGCGTGGACCTTGATACCATGAGCCAAGTCGAGGGCCTCCTCAAGATGCATCACCATGAAGGATTGACCAAGCGGGGACGGCTTCGGGGCCGGAATTTGTAGGGGTTTGGGAAGATTGACGAATTACGTTAAATTCGTTATTAATTATAGTTCACCCTTGATTTTTTTCAGGGGTGAACATCGCTTATATAAGGGAGAAGTTGGATGAAAGTCCGGACCAGTGTGAAGCCTATTTGCGACAAGTGCAAGGTGATCAAGCGAAACGGCATTGTCCGTATCATTTGTTCAAATCCCAAGCATAAACAGAAGCAGGGGTAGAAGAGTATGGCGCGTCTTGTGGGGGTTGACCTCCCGAATAAACATGTGAATATTGCCTTGACCTATGTCTATGGGATTGGCAGGTCCAGCGCGGATGAGATCTGCGCCAAGACCAAGATCGATCCGGTGCGGCTTATCAACGATCTGTCCCAGGAAGAGTTGAATGAACTGCGGCAGATTATCGAAGGGGAGTACAAGGTTGAGGGGCGTTTACGCACCGAAATCGCCCTGAATATCAAGCGGCTCATGGATATCGGCTGTTACCGGGGGCTCCGGCACCGCAAGGGACTGCCCCTCCGGGGTCAGCGGACCCGGACCAATGCCCGTACCCGCAAGGGCAAGAAGAAGACTGTCGCAGGGAAGAAGAAATAAGCCGGGCTGTTTAGCCCGGTCACGGAGGATTGAGTGGCTGCTACGACAAAGAAACGGAAAGAAAAAAAATCCGTAGATGAAGGGAACGTATATATCCAGGCTACGTTCAATAATACTATTGTGACCATTACCGACCTTATGGGGAATGCGATTTCCTGGGCCAGTTCCGGCCAGCTCCAGTTCAGGGGTGCCAAGAAATCGACCCCCTTTGCGGCGCAGTCGGTGACTGAGACCGCCGCCCAGAAGGCCCTGCAGGTTGGGCTTCGGGAAGTACATGTGTATGTTAAGGGTCCGGGGATTGGCCGGGAATCGGCGATTCGTCAGCTTGGGGCCTTGGGTATCAAGGTGAAGTCAATTAACGATGTGACCCCGATTCCGCATAACGGCTGCAGGCCGCGGAAAACGCGCCGGATTTAAGGAGAGAGCAATATATGGCAAGATATACCGGACCCGTATGCCGTTTGTGCCGGGCCGAACAGAAAAAGTTGATGCTGAAAGGCGATCGCTGCAAGAGTGACAAGTGCGCTATAAATAAAAAGCGTCCGGCGCCGGGGAAAGATCCCAAAGCGCGGGCGGGAAAACGTTCCGATTATGGCATTCAGCTTCGTGAAAAGCAGAAGCTCAAGAGGATATACGGCATGCAGGAGAAGCAGTTCGGCCTTTTCTTTGAACGGGCTCTGCGGATGACCGGCATTACCGGTGAAAATCTCTTTGTGCTCCTTGAACGGCGGCTTGATAATGTGGTCTACCGGCTCAGGTTTGCTTCTTCCCGGAGTCAGGCACGGCAGGTGGTGCTCCACGGACATATAACCGTAAATGGGAAAAGGGTGAATGTCCCTTCCTATCTGATAAAGGCCGAGGATGAAATTGCTGTTGGAGAAACCAGCAAGGGCCTGGTGATTGTTAAAGATGCGTTAAAGGAATTCGGGAAGTCCGGGGTGATGCCCTGGCTCCAGCTTGATCCTGACGCAATGAAAGGTAAGTTTCTTGCTTCTCCGCGCCGCAGTGATATCACTGACCTTGCGGATATCAAGGAACAGATGATCGTCGAATTGTATTCTAAATAAGGAGTCCTCATGGCCCGTAAGAACCTTACTAAAGGATTCAAACGCCCCAAAGGTATCACCTTTGAGCATGGTGAGCTGAAACAAAATTATGGCAAGTTCATCGCGGCTCCCTTCGAACCCGGTTTTGGTACGACGGTTGGTAATACCCTGCGCAGGGTTCTCCTTTCCTCGATTCAGGGATATGCGATTACTGCGGTAAAGATTACTTCCTATGATGCGGACGGGGTTGCCCACAGTGTGTCCAGTGAATTCGAGACCATACCAAATGTTGTTGAGGATACCCTGGAGGTAATCAATAACCTCAAGCAGATCCGGCTTAAGCTTCCCGATAGTATGGAACAGGATATACTCCTGTATGAATGGTCCGGCAAGAAAGACATCAAGAGCGATGATTTCAACCGGGTCGGACAGGTTGAGGTATTGAGTACCGGTCAGCATATTATGACCCTCATGGACAATGCCAAGCTTGAGTTTGAAATTCAGATTGATCTGGGCCGAGGCTATGTGCCGTCCGAGGTGAATGAA
>BOBW01000171.1 GCA_026002595.1 Spirochaetia bacterium
GAAAACAACCAGGGGATAGGATATGGCCGCTTCGTATTCATTCACCAAAAGGCCTTGGTTATTACTGTTTGATGAAGCGTTTGGCAAGCCGCCCGTAGGGGCGGCAGCACTGATGCGGGCGCTCGCCTTCCAGTTAATCCGCCGCATCTCGTCCCCGGCCTGGTACTCCCGCAGGGAACGCCGCCGGGTCACATCCTCGTAGAGGGGGTTGCTAATGACACGGGTTCCCTGGGGAATGCCACCCGGACTTCCAAGGCTGATATGACCCGGCGGAGGGTACACCACCAGCCGGGTGGTTTCCGGCGCGGCGGCAAAAAAGGGAAAGAGCCCCAGGGGATCGCCGCCCCGGACCGTGGCGGGGCCGACGCTGAAGATCCCCCGGCTGGAACAGTAGGTCTGCCAGCTAAGGACCAGCCGGGAACGGCTCCGGAGGGTACAAAGACTTTTATTATTCCGAAAGACTGAAAGCCGCCCCGGTGAATCAGTCACCGCCAGCATAAATGCGGGGAGCCGTCCGCGGTTTTCCACCACCAGCTCCACATTGGCCCATTCGGATCGGAAATTCCGCAGGTCTCCCTCCCGCCTAAAAAGGCGGAGGTTCCGCAGCAAATATTCGCTGTACATTTTGGAGCCAATAATGAGAAAGAGCAGAAAGAGTGAAATGAACTGAAGTATGAAAAAGGGCGCAAAAAGGTACACCAGAATCAGGGCCCCGGCGCCCGCAAAAACAGGGGCGTTGCCGCGAAACCTTACCTGCGCCCATTGATCGGCCCGTGGAGCCGTCCCATGAGCCGTTGTGCGGCCTGTTACTTTCCCGGCTGCCCGGTTCACGTGGCCGTCCGGTACTCGGGGATCGGCGTCCGGTCCAGGATCGATTCGATGATCCGGTCGGAGATGATGCCCCGGACAAAGGCTTCGGAGGACAGAAGCATCCGCTGGCGGAACACCGGCAAAGCCAGGGCCTTGATGTCCTCGGGGACCACGTAATCGCGGTTATGGAGGGCGGCGTAGGCCTGGGCGGCCCGGTACAGGGCCAGGCTGCCCCGTGGGGAGATGCCCACCCGCAGGTTCGGCTCCTTCCGGGTGGCGTCCACCAGGGCTAAGAGATAATTCTTCACCATGGGGTCCACGTGAATTTGCGTCACCTTTTCCTGGAGGGGTGCGATTTCTTCGGCGGCGGCCACGGGCTTGAGGTCCGTGATGGGGTGGGTGATCCGGCGCTGGTTTTCCAGGATCAGGGCCTCCGCCTCCGCGCTTGGGTAGCCGATGTTGAGGGAGAGTAGGAAGCGGTCCTTCTGGGCCTCCGGCAAGGGGAAAGTCCCCTCGAATTCAACGGGATTTTCCGTGGCAAGCACAAAGAAAGGCTCCGGCAGGGAAAGCCGTTTTCCTTCAACGGAAATCTGCCCTTCCGCCATGGCTTCCAGCAGGGCCGATTGGGCGCGGGGTGTGGCCCGGTTAATCTCATCCACCAGCACGAACTGGTTCACAATCGGGCCGCTTCGGTACACAAACTGCCCGCCGGATTCGCCCTGCTGCCACACCGAGACCCCTAGGATGTCCGCGGGGAGCAGGTCCGGGGTGCACTGAATCCGGGCAAAGCTGAGGCCCACGCTGGCCGCAAAGGCCCGGGCCAGAATCGTCTTTCCGGTGCCCGGCACGTCTTCCAGCAGCACATGGCCCCGGGCCAAAAAGGCGGTGATCAGCATATCGATCACCTCGGTCTTCCCCAGGAAGACCCCTTCGATGTTATTGCGGATGCGGGCGGCGAATTCGGCGATGGAGAATTTATTGAATGTTTGGTCTTTTTCCATGGGTTCAGTATATCACAGAAAATGAAAATAGTTATAATGCATTATTAAACCGGTTCAATCATATTTAGACCATAAAGAAGGCTGTCGATTAAGCGGTAAGTTCCCGATGCCGAAAGCAGCTTACCAAATGATCGTTCACCAGCCCCGCGGACTGCATGTAGGAATAGATAATCGTGGGCCCCACAAAGGAAAAGCCCTTCTGTTTCAGTTCCTTTGAAATCTGTTCCGCCAGCGCCGTGGTGACCGGCACTTCCTTCATGCTATGCCAATGGTTCACGATGGGCTCCCCGTCCACAAAGTTCCAGAGCCATTTTGCAAAGGACTGTCTGCCCTCCATCATTTCAAGGTAGAGCCGGGCATTTTCGATAGCAGATTGAATTTTTCGCCGGTTGCGGATGATCCGGGTATCGGCCATGAGGCGGTTCAGGTCCTTTGCGGTGTACCGGGCGATCTTTTCCGCATCAAAGCCCTCAAAGGCTTCCCGGTAGCCTTCCCGGCGTTTCAAAATCGTGATCCAGGAAAGCCCCGCCTGCGCGCCTTCCAGGGTCAGGAGCTCAAAAAGTTTCTGGTTGTTTTTCAGGGGCTTGCCCCATTCCTTGTCGTGGTATGCCGTGTAGATTGCATCCCCTTCGCACCAGGGGCAGCGGGTTAATTCTTCCATGCAGCAATGATATTTCATTTATTGAAAAAATACTACATTACTGATAGGATCAAAAAAATGAACAAGACCATTAAAGAAAAAGCCAACCAGTTTTCCGTCAAGGCGGCCCAACTCTATAAACATCTTTCGGCAAACAAAAGGGAGACGGTGCTGTCGGAACAATATTTGAAGGCCG
>BOBW01000172.1 GCA_026002595.1 Spirochaetia bacterium
TCGGGACTTTACGGAATAGCAATTTCATTCCATAATTACCCAATGAATATCGAAGATAAGACGCTTGAGGACCTTCTGGTCCCCCGTTTTTTGAAGTATGTCCGCTATTGGACCACCAGTGACCGCCATGTTGCGGAAACCCCCTCCACTCCCGGCCAGTGGGATTTGGCAAAGGCCCTGGCGGAAGAGCTGAAGGGGCTGGGCATTCGGGATGTGGAACTGACAGACCATTGTTATGTGATCGCCCGGCTTCCCGGGACAACGGGCAGGGAAGCGGCCCCTGCGGTGGGCTTTATGGCCCACATGGATACGGCAAGCGATGTGTCCGGTAAGGATGTGAAGGCCCAGGTGGTCAGAAACTACGATGGCGAAAAGATCAGCCTTGCCGAGGGCTATGCCCTGGACCCGGCAGCGGATCCGGGCCTTGCCGCACAAAAGGGCAGGGACATCATCCATACCGACGGGACCACCCTTTTGGGGGCCGACAACAAGGCGGGTATTGCCGAGATCGTTGCCGCCCTTGAGTATATTTTGAGCCATCCCGAAATCAGCCACGGTCCCCTGGAAATCATCTTTTCCCCCGACGAGGAAACCGGCAAGGGCCTCCCGGACTTTCCCCTGGAGCGAATCAATTCCGTGGCCTGCTACACCCTGGACGGCGGCCCCATCGGGGAACTTGAGGCGGAGTGTTTCAACGCCTGGAGGGCGGAAATTGAATTCAAAGGTAAGGCCATCCATGTGGGCGCTGCCCGGGGTGTCCTCGCCAACGCCGTGCTTATGGCCGCCACATACGCCGCGATGCTGCCCCGCTCGGAAAGCCCGGAGGCCACCGATGGCTATTACGGCTATTACTGCGCCCACGACATCCAGGGGAATTTGGAAAACGCCACACTGGAACTATTGCTTCGTGATTTTGATCGGGCGGGCATGGACCGCCGCCTTGCCGCGCTGGAAACTTTTGCCAGGGCCGTAGAAGCCCAGTTCCCCGGCGGCACAGTGACGGTGAAGGCCCGGATGTCATATCTCAACATGCGGGAAAAAATCGAAAAACGGCCTGAGGTTATGGAAATACTGAAGCGGGCCTTTGACAATGCCGGAGTGGAATACCGGCTCAAGCCCATCCGGGGCGGCACCGACGGTTCCCGGCTTACCGAGCTGGGCATCCCCACGCCGAACATTTTCACCGGGGGATATAATTTTCACAGCCGCCTGGAATGGGCTTCCATTCCCGAGATGGCCGCCGCCTGCCGGGTGGTGATCGAACTCATCAAACTGTGGGGAGATGTATAGATGGATACTTTGTTTACCGCATTTGGAGATATCATAAAACAGGCCATGGGCCTTACAAAAACCGCCGCGCTTATAACCGAACATAATGTGTATCAGGAGGGGGAGACGGCGGTTCTTCCCTGTTTGGATAAGATGGTAGAAACCCTGGCCCTCCCCGGTTCCGGAGTGGATGGCATTGAAAATCTTGAGGAACTCCTGGCCAAGGCTGAATCGGGAAAGTCCTGTCTCCTGCTTCTCGAACATTACAGCAACATGGACCTGTCTACCTTTTCCTACTTTGTCCGCAAGGCCGGCGGCCGGGGCGTTGACATCGACAAGGCGGTGGTTGCCATCGCCGGGATGAAGCTCACCGAGGACAATCGCGCGGTGGCCGCCTTTGCCAGCGCCTATACCCGGATCGTCATTTACCCCAGCCGTTCCCTCCAGGGCCTCGATGGCGAAAAGGACCACGATGAAATTGTCCGCAGTAACGCTATCAACCGCGCGGCAATGAAGACCCTCAACGAGGTCAAGCTAAAGGGCAAGCTGATCCTGGTGTTCCCTTCGGGTACCCGTTACCGGCCCTGGGACCCCTCAACCAAAAAGGGCGTCCGCGAGATTGATTCCTACATCCGTTCCTTTGATTACTTTTGTCCCGTGGCAATGAACGGCGTAGTCCTCAAGGTCGGCCAGGGATCGATGGTGGACGATCCGGTAGAGCATGACATAATCCGCATTACCGCAGGCCCGGTCCAGTCCTGCGCTGAATTCCGCGAAAAGGCCCGCGCCGCCGCAGAAGCCGCAGGTATCGAAGACAAGAAGCAGGCCGCCGTGGACGCCGTCATGGCCCAGCTTGAGGTGATGCACAACGCTGCCGAAGAAAAGCGGCGGGAGATGATTAACAGGTAGGTTGATTTTCCGCCGCCGCGCAGTACGGGCAAGGCGCCCCCGTCTTCTTAAACGCCCTGCCCTTCCCTGCGCAGCAATCCGGCCTTTTGCTCCGCAGGGTCCGCACAATCCGCAGCGCCACAAACACTGCGGCCAATGCAACGATACCTGCAATAATTCCCGTTTCGATCATACTATTCATAACAATGCTCCCAAACCCAAGAGGCTTCCGAGCTGATAGACAATGGTGCAGAGGGCCCAGCCAAGGATCAGCAGGAATAACACTTCAAAGCCCAGCCACTTCCAGCCGATTTCCGCCTTGATGGTTGCCAGGGCGGCGAAGCATGGCGGGATGATCAGGGTGAAGAGCATGAACACAAAGGCGGCCAAGGGGTTCATGTCAGGGTCCTGCCGTATGGCGTCCCGGAGGCCTTCGCTTTC
>BOBW01000173.1 GCA_026002595.1 Spirochaetia bacterium
CATGGCAAGCGCGCCTGGAGGCCACCTCATGCAAATACAGGGGGTTTTGTGAAGTGTTGCTGGCTGATATTCCGGGGGATCGGTCCCGTATGTAGTCACGGGATGGTATAATTTGGAGGGGAACTATTCAAACGAAAGAAGCATGCCGCGCTTTAATGGCCGCAATCATAAATCGGGCATTGATGGACGCGAAAGGCGGGAACCTGGCCCCGGACCAGGGGCGTGATGAGGCTATGGCCTGGTTTCACAGTCCTGATTTTGAAGCTTACGCATTGGCCTTAGAACTTGACCCGCAGCGCATCCGGGACCGTGCCGCCGATTATTATCGGCAAAGCATGACGGACATGATACGACCCAGAGGGAGACCGCCTAAACGATATGAAATTCCCGCGCACAAACAGCCCCGCAAACAAAAGGGAGGGCTGCGCCTATAGGGCAAGCCCTCCCTGCCGGTTACTTTTTCCGGTAGTGTTTATGAACCGGGGGGATCTGCGGGGCTTCCGGAGCTACCTGCCCGATCACCCTTTTCCGCTCCGTGATTTGAATATCCACATACCCCATCGGCTTATTGACGATTATTTCAATACTGCCATGGGTTATATACCGGGCCGCCTCTATGACTTCCCGGATCACAATTTCAGGTAAATCCATGGGTTATCCTTCCTTCGGGAACCGCAGCAGAGGGAGCCGGTTACTGCGGGGAAAATCTCACGCTTCATCATCCGCCTGGTCCGGCTCTCCATCCGCTGCGGGGGGTACTTCCATGGAGGTCGGGAAGGTTTTTGCCTTGTATGCTTCCAGGCCGAAACCCACCATCATGTTAAGGAACCCCTGAAAGGTAAGCGCCCGATGAGCGCCCGCCTCATGCTTCCAGCAGTCCTCAAGCTCCATGAAAAAGCTGGAGGGGAAGGATACCCGGCAGCCTATTTGATTTTCACGTTTCATTTTTCCGCCCTGGGTGGCTTAATTCTTCCCGCAGATCGTGATTTTCTGTTACCAGTTTATCAATCGCATGGGCTACATTTTCCGCTATCATGTAACCGATTAACCAGATACCAAAAAGATCATCATCTGTAGGGGAATTGTCATTAGGGAGATTCCCCATAAGCCAAGCCCACATGCTCACCTCTGCCTTGACTTCATACGGCTCGGCGAACCTAAACGGATCGCGCCCGTCTTGTTCATCTGCCATTACGCGCCCCCTTTATGATTGCACCCAGTGAACGGGCAACCCGCGCACGGAACCGGGGGCCGTCCCTCTAGCCGGGCGATCTCCGCATCGAGGCGGGGCCGCTCATAATGCTCTATCATCCGTTCTTCCATGTCGGGGCTGCTGTTTATAGTTGCCGAGGTTTTCAGGTGAAACTTCATGCGCTGGTAAAACACCCGCAGGGCCACTGCCTCCCCTTCTGTCCCTATGGCCTTGTCCGCTTCCGTAAAGGCCGCCCTCACATCATCTTCCGGCCAGAAATCAATAGCCGGTACGAATTCATCCTCATAAATCATAATTCCATCCTTTGCCCCATGGGTCCGGAGCCGCCTATTTTGAGGAGAGGCTGGGGCTGGCCATGCTGTTTCCCAACATGAGGAAGTCCGTCTCTCCCATGATCCCTATTTCCTTCCCATTGCTTTACGGCGCTCATCGCTGTTCATAAAATCCCACTTTTCCCGGCGTTCGTCCTCGGGGATTTTCAGCCAGTCCATGACGGTCCTGTAAAGCCACTTACCCGGCTTGTCCCCGATATCAGGACGCCCGAAGTTTGGTAGCCGCCAGGGACATTGGTACATATTCCCCGCTGAATATCCCTGCAATTTGGCGATATCCTTGACCGTGTAAACGCGAGTGTTTATCACCTCGTTTTCAATTTGATCCAGGCGATCAAGGATCAGTTGAAAGGGATTGTCCATTTATGCTGCCCTCGCTTCTTTTACCGCTGCCTGGGCGCCCTCGTAGGTGTCAAACCATTCCGTATAGCAGTCCGCAAACCGGTTGGATACGCTGGTGGAAGCGGGCTTCTTTTTTGCCAGCTTTTCCCGAATGATGGCGGCCTTCACCGTCCCGTTGTCATAGTATTCAGACATCACACAAAAATAGGTTTTCATGCTCTCCATCCTTTGCCGACAATTAGCCGGCGCTTATTGATAGGGAACTTTCACTTTCAGTTACATCACTTTCTATAGGGGATGTAAGTGATGTAACTGGTGTAAGTGATGTAACTGAACCACAAGGCGGAGCCTTGGCACGTCCGGGCTTTTTTACTTATACCAAAACTTATACCCTCATACCCTATTGACAAGAAAAACGCTATAAACTAGTATGACAAAGTCTACATATAAATAGCGCCGTGTAGTTTACGGAATAAACACTATATATAAGAAGACATCTGGGGGTATAGCTCAGTTGGCTAGAGCGTTTGAATGGCATTCAAAAGGTCGTCGGTTCAATTCCGACTACCTCCAGTAAAGTATATGATGGCAGACACATCGGATGCGTCGGGGTTTTCCCCGGAAGCGGATCTGTCCGCTGAAAAATTCCCCAAAATTACCAAACGTTTTGCAGATGTTCCCCATACTGCC
>BOBW01000174.1 GCA_026002595.1 Spirochaetia bacterium
TATGGTACCCTCATCGTTTCTACATCGGCAGGGGTTACCACCGGGAAGAAGGCCGCCGAGAAAAAAGTCGGCGGCGAAATAATCTGTACCGTTTGGTAAAGAGGAATTTATGTCGCGTATCGGAAAAATACCGGTCAAGGTTCCCAAAGGGGTAAAGATAAGCTTTCAGGATGAGTTAATCACCGTTGAAGGCCCCAAGGGAAAGCTGACCCAGAAGTACCACCCGGTGGTAACCTTTGAAAACAAGGGTGAAGAGATCATTGTCGGCAGGGTGAACGAGGAAAAACAGACCGTGGCCTTTCACGGGCTGTACCGCAACCTGCTTAACAACATGGTGGTGGGGGTCTCCGACGGGTTCAGCAAGGCCCTGATCATTACCGGGGTCGGTTATCGGGCGGAAGTGCAGGGTAAACTCCTCAGCATGAGCCTTGGGTTTTCCAACGATGTGTTCGTCGGTATCCCCGATGGCCTCGCGGTTACCGCTGACGCCAACGGCAAGGTCGTGGTAAGCGGTATCAGCAAACATCAGGTGGGGGAATTTGCCTCCCAGATTCGGAAGCTCCGGCTCCCCGAACCCTACAAGGGGAAGGGTATCCGGTATGAAGATGAGCAGATCAGAAGGAAAGTCGGTAAGTCCGGTGTCAAATAGCGAAGCTATTTGACTTGGGAGAACCTGCGGTTCTCCATTAGGAAGGAATGGTAAATGCTACGTAAAATGGTTGAGAAAGACAGAAAACGGCTCAAGAGGAAAGTGCATATCCGCAAGGGGCTTTCCGGAACCGCCGATAGGCCCCGGATGACCGTGACCCGGAGCAACCGGACCCTGTCGATTCAGATAATCGACGATGCCCAGGGGCATACCCTCGCTTCGGCTTCAACCCTGGAAAAGGATTTGAAGGCTATCAAGACGACGGTGGAAGGCGCGGCGCAGCTGGGTGAAGTGATCGGAAAGCGGCTTCTGGAAAAAAACATCAAAACGGTGGTTTTTGACCGGAACGGGTACTTATATCATGGCCGTATCAAGGCATTGGCCGACGGAGCCCGGAAAGCCGGGATCCAGTTCTAGGGGGCGGAATGGAACATTCACAGAGGGGCGAAGGCCGCGACAGAAATCGGGATCGTGATCCCGCGGATAAGGAATTTGTAGAGAAACTGGTCAAGCTCAACCGGACCGCGAAGGTCACGAAGGGCGGACGCTGGTTTTCTTTTTCCGCCCTCACGGTCATCGGTGACCGGAAGGGTAATGTGGGCTATGGTTTCGGCAAGGCTAAAGATGTTTCCGAGGCGATCCGCAAGAGCGTTGACAAGGCCAAGCGGAACATGGTGAAGCTCCCCGTAAAGAACGGGACCATCCCCCATGAGATTCAGGGACTTTTCAAGGCTTCCCGGGTGCTTTTGAAGCCCGCCTGTTCCGGTACAGGTATTATCGCCGGGGGCCCGGTGCGGGCAATCATGGAAGCCGGGGGCGTTACCGATGTGCTCAGTAAGTCCATCGGCGCTTCCAGTCAGTATAACGTGGTCAAGGCCACCTTTAATTGCATAGCCAAGATGATGGACGCCAAGGCGGTTGCCAAGAACCGGGGCAAGTCCCTCAACGAATTGTGGGGTTAGGAAGATGGCAAAGATAAGAATCCGCCTTGCGCGGAGTGTCATAGGCTCGCTTCCCAAGCAGCGTGCGACGGTACGCTCTTTGGGTTTACGGAAAATCGGTTCCGTGACCGAGCAGGAAGCGAGCCCTGCGGTTTTGGGGATGGTCAAAGTAGTTTCCCACCTGGTTACCGTGGAGGAAGTTAAGTAATGCAGGATTTTAACTTACATGCCCCCGAGGGGGCCAATAAGCGCAAGCGGATTATCGGCCGGGGACAGGGTTCCGGAAGGGGAACTACTGCGGGGAAGGGTAACAAGGGACAGAAGTCCCGGTCCGGCGGTAAAACATATGTTGGTTTTGAAGGGGGGCAGATGCCCCTGTACCGGCGGCTCGCCCACCGGGGTTTTTCCAATTATCCCTTCAGGAAGGAAGTTCAGATAGTCAACCTTAGGGATATTGAGAGTCATTATGAGGCTTCGGAAACCGTGGATATTGCCAGCCTGATTCGGAAAGGTCTTGTAAAGGGGACCGCCCCGGTAAAGGTCCTTGGCAACGGGGAGTTTTACAAGCAACTTACCTTTAGCGTATCGGCGGTATCCGCATCGGCTAAGGAAAAAATTGAAAAGGCCGGGGGCTCGGTTGCCGTAGCCGGCGGAGAAGCCGCTGAAAAGACCGGGAATAAGTCCGGCAAGAAATCCCGGCCTGCGGCATCGGCGAAAGATTCTGACGCCGCAAAGACCGAACAGGAATGATGAATGGCTAATCCGTTGATTGGAATTTTTAGAGTAAAGGAACTCCGGGAGCGTATCCTCTTTACCGCAGGGATGCTGGTGATTTTCCGTGTCGGCGCGGTGCTTCCCATTCCGGGGATCAATGTCCGGGAACTCAGCGCCTATTTCCTTTCCCAGCAGAATTCGGGGAATCCCATTGTGGATTACCTTGACTTCTTTGCCGGCGGCGCCTTCTCCAATTTTTCAATCTTCATGCTG
>BOBW01000175.1 GCA_026002595.1 Spirochaetia bacterium
CCGTTCGCCTAGGTCAGTCGCTACGCTCCTTCCCACGGCTCACTCCACCCACATTTTTGTTGCCCTGGTCTTTGCTACGCAAAGCCCTTATTCGGGCAACAAAAACGTCGCAAACCTTTCACGTTATGCGAAATTGCCCCTAAACTTTTTTGAAAATAAAACATAAAGGTATAGGAAAACAATATTGACAAAATGAATTAAAGTATGTATTATAATCCAATATTGGAGGAAATTGATTTTATGGCAAACAGGAAATATACATTTGCATTATTTATTTTGTTAATTTTTTCAAATACTATTTATTCACAAAATAACAATGATATATATTCTGTTGTGGATCATGAAATAATTATTAAAGATAATTGGGCAGGACAAAGTTTAACACTAGTCAAGGAAGGTTCAAATTATTATATAATTCGAAAAATATTTGGTTCAGGAGTTCCCATAGTTGAAATAATAAAGTATAATGTAAGATTCAATAGTGATTATAAAATAACAACATTAGATATAGAATCAATTCAGAATAATAGTATTGAAAATTATGGTTTAAAAGAGACATTCGAAATATATTTTAGAAATAATAAAATAGAAGTATATTTAAATGGTTTAAAAATAGAAATATTGGAATAATAAATGTAAAGGACGGGGCAACTTCGCATAACATACGCTATACGCTGCGCCGCAGTAGCGGCTTGGCCTACGAAAAAACGCAGTCGGCCTATGGCCTTTGTGCGTTTTTTCTCCGGCACATTTTTGCGGTTGCTGGAAACCTGCGGTTTCCTTTATCGCAACCGCAAAAACGTCGTATAGCTTTCACGTTATACGCCATTTGTCCTAAAATTTGTTTAAATATTATGGATAAAAATATATTGACTTATAAATCAATTATGTATAAAATATGGGAATAATGGTTCTAAAAGCATATAAATTCAAAGCATTTATTGAAATAATAGGAATAAATCCATTTGTACTTGTTCCTGAAAATATTTTAGGAAAAATATTTGAACAGTCTGGTAAAAACAAAGGACCTATTCCCATTAAAGGAGCAGTAAATAATAATCCATACAAACAAACACTAATGAAATATAAAGGTTTATGGCGTCTTTATATAAATACAACAATGCTTAAAGATTCACCAAAAAGAATAGGTGAAGAAATTGAATTAACTATAGTATTTGATACAATTGAACGGACAATAATTCCAAATAAAAAATTTATAGAAACTCTTGAAAAAAATATTTATGCTAAAAAGGCATTTGATGAATTATCACCATCAAGAAAACATGAAATTATAAGATATATTTCATCATTGAAAACAGAAACAAGTATTGATAAAAATATTGAAAGAGCAATAAATTTTTTGATGGGAAAAGGCAGGTTTGTTGGCAGAGATAAACCATAAATAATGTTTTATGATAATGTAAAATAATTATAATAATATTGGAAAATAAAATATAATAAAAAATAATGGAGTACGGACAAACGGCGTATAACATACGCTATACGCTGCGCCGCAGTAGCGGCTTGGCCTACGAAAAACCCCAGTCGGCTTACGCCCTTTGTGGGGTTTTTCTCCGGCACATTTTTGCGGTTGCTGGAAACCTGCGGTTTCCTTTATCGCAACCGCAAAAACGTCGTATAGCTTTCACGTTATGCGAAATGGCGGCTAAAATTTTTTGTAAATAATATATAAAAGCATTGACAAAAAATTATAATGGCTGTAAAATAATTTTGGAGGTAAATTGTGTTATATTTTTCAATGTTTTTAACAATAATAAGTGTTGTCGCCCATTTAAGTACATATTTGGGAATTTATCTCTTTAATGAATATTACAAAATTTTTAGCTTTAGCTATGTAATACATGGTTTAATATTCATTCCATTTTTTGCAATGGTATTTAAATCTTCATTTGGTAAAAACAAAATAGAAAGGATAAAATTTCTTGAAAGTTTTAACCCAGCTATTATCTTTAAACGCTATTTCCCTAATATAAATTACAAGGTAGGGTTAATTTTGATAGCGTTATTTATATATGTGTTTTTTAATTTTTATTCCTCAGTAAATAAATTAGGAAATGGTTCACCAGGAATACTCGATGGAAAATATATATTGAATAATCATGGGGAAATTACTGAGGTTGATAAAAAACAATATGTGGAAATGTGTTATATTCAATTAAAAGCATTTTCTGGTCATTGGATTATTTTTTCAGTAATTCCTTTTATCTATTTTTTAGATAGAAGAAAAGAAAATATTAAAAATGGTAATATAGAATAATGGTGTACGCCGCCACTTCGCATAACATACGCTATACGCTGCACCGCAGTAGCGGCTTGGCCTACGAAAAAACGCAGTCGGGCTGCGCCCTTTGTGCGTTTTTTCTCCGGCACATTTTTGCGGTTGCTGGAAACCTGCGGTTTCCTTTATCGCAACCGCAAAAACGTCGTATAGCTTTCACGTTATACGAAATGGGGGCTAAAACTTTTGTAAAATATAATAAAAAATACTTGATAAAAATAAAATTATAGGATAGTATTGAATAATGAAATATGTTTTAACAGT
>BOBW01000176.1 GCA_026002595.1 Spirochaetia bacterium
AATAAGAGCAACCTGGACAAGGTTACGGGGCTTTGCCAGCGGGACCTGGAAGCAAACGGTATCAAAACAAAGATCACCGCCACCACCGACCGGCGGGAAGCCTTTAAAAACGCCCGTTACATCGTTAACTGTGTGCGTGTCGGCGGTCTTGAGGGCTTTGAAACCGACATTGATATTCCGCTGAAATACGGCGTTGATCAGTGTGTCGGCGACACCCTTTGCACCGGCGGCATCATGTACGGGCAGCGGGTCATTCCGGCGGTGCTTGATTTTTGCAAAGACATCCGCGAAGTTGCCGAAAAAAACGCCATCCTTTTGAATTATTCAAATCCCAACGCAATGGTTACCTGGGCCTGCAATAAATACGGCGGCGTGAACACCATCGGCCTCTGCCACGGGGAAATTCACGGCGAACATCAGATTGCGGAAGCGCTCGGCATTCCCCATAAGGAACTGGATTTTGTCTGCGCGGGGCTTAATCATCAAACATGGTATATCAGCGTTAAGCACAGGGGCCTTGAACAGCTTGATAAGCTGCTTGCGGCCTTTGAAAAACACCCCAGGTTCAGCAAAGAAGAAAAGGTGCGCATCGACATACTCCGCCGTTTCGGTTATTACTCAACCGAATCGAACGGACACCTGTCAGAATATGTGGCATGGTACCGCAAGCGCCCCGCGGAAATTGAAAAGTGGATCAACACGGACAGCTGGATAAACGGCGAAACCGGCGGTTATTTACGGGTTACCCGTGAAGAGCGGAACTGGTTCGACACCGAATATCCGAAACTTTTAAATGAGCCGCCAAAAAAATACGACGGCTCCCAGCGGGGCAGCGAACACGGTTCATATATTATGGAGTCCCTTGAAACAGGCAGAAAATACCGGGGCCACTTTAATATTGTAAACCACGGCTGCATAGAAAATTTGCCCCCCGACTGCATCGTGGAAGTACCCTGCTTTGTCGATCGCAGCGGCATTGCAATTCCCCGCGTCGGGGAACTGCCCCTGGGCTGCGCAGCGATTCTGTCCCAGTCGGTTTCCGTACAGCGCATGGCGGTAGAAGCCGCGGTCTCAGGTGACGCGGAACTCTTAAAACAGGCCTGCCTTCTTGACCCCCTGACCGGCGCGGTCTGCAATCCCGCTGAGGTGTGGCAGATGGTTGACGAGATGCTTATTGCCCAGGAACAATGGCTGCCCCAATACACCAGGGCAATTGCCGCAGCGAAAAAAACCTTTGCCGTGGGGAATTTAATTGCGACCAACGAAGGCTACAAGGGGGCAGTAAGGCTCCGGGTAAAGACGGCCGAAGAAGTGGCAAAGGAAAGGGCGGAAAGGGTAATTACTGCGAAGTAGAGGGTGGATATAGAAGAATTACGGCTGGAGTTTTGCTTTGCAAAACTCCCAAGCTAAAAATGCGAAGCATTTTTAGCCATGATCCAGGGCAGAGTCGAACTGCCGACCTGCCGCTTAGGAGGCGGCCGCTCTATCCACTGAGCTACTGGACCCGGATAGATGTTGCATAGACTACCATTCAGGGCCGCTGTTGTCAATGCGGCGGCCCTTCTAATTCTCCTGTGTCTTCTATATACTTGACAGGTTATGGCTATTGATCCCGTGAATCCGCTGATTGTGCAAAGTGACCGCACCCTTCTGCTTGATGTGCATGCCCCTGGTGCGGAGGACGCGCGGGCCGCCATTATGCCCTTTGCGGAACTGGAAAAGTCCCCTGAACATATCCACACTTACCGGATCACCCCCCTTTCCCTCTGGAACGCCGCCGGCGCGGGCTTTGCCCCCTCTGATATTGTCACGGCCCTCAACACCTATACCCGGTACGCTGTGCCCGCCGGCATCCTCGAAGGCTTCTCCGACACCATGTCCCGCTACGGCAAGATCCGGCTTATTTCCCCGGAACAGCTCACCGGCGCGCCTCCTGCGGCTGCGGCTGTTCATCAATCGAGCCCGAAGGACGTCCCTCTTGAATCTGCAACTGAAGTTGCAACTATTGCGGTGGAATTCCGTCTGGCCGACTGGTACACCAACCGGGTGATCGAGGCTATGAAGAAACGGGGGGGGGCGCTGGTTGCCGTTGATGTACCGGATATCCGGGGCTTACCCCCTGCGATTGATGTGGTGACGGACAAAACCTCCTACATCAGGCTCCACGGGCGGAATAGGGAATCCTGGCTGTGGGGGTCCGATAGCGCCGCCCGGTTTGACTATCTGTATAACGATAAAGAACTGGAATCATGGGGAGACCGGCTGCAGCGGATTGTATTAGAGGCAGATCGGGTATTGGTCTACTTTAACAATCACCGGAAGGGGCAAGCCGTCCAAAATGCCCAAACACTGATACAGATATTGGATAAAACGGGACTGTCGGGGGATCTGGTTAAGGCAAAGGGCGTAAAGCATGATACAACGGGCGATCTGCCATTTTAATGCCATAGGCTTTAAGGTATCAGCAAAAGCATGTCCGGGACTTGGTCCTGTAAATCATAGGTTATAGAAACAAAACCCCGGCCCAAAGGACCGGGGAAGTATCATTATTAAAT
>BOBW01000177.1 GCA_026002595.1 Spirochaetia bacterium
CCGAGGGACGAAATCTGTATATCCGACGGCCAGGCAATAGTCGCGTAAGGCAGTCCCCAGTCTGCGGTGCCGTCCGATTTAAACTTGGTGGCTTTAATCTGGCTCCAGGTCGCCGTACCGCCGTCTACCCCCGGGCCTGAACTGACAAATTTCCATGCGGTATCTTTGGGTCCATAACTTTGCGCCAGCGTTATCTCGTCCGTGGTCAGGAATTCAAAAATGTTTACCGCCAGATTAGGATCCTTGGAATTCCGGGATACAGAACCGTTGGAACTGCCCCCCGCCGGCAGAGTATAAAAACTAAACTGCGCCCCGTTTGGTCCCTTTAAGGGGGGAAGCAAAGCCCATCCGGCCCACTCCTCACTCTCAATGCCTTTACTGAAATTGGCGGTATCGCCAAAAGCCCCAAACCAGCCGCCGCCGGCAGACCCCAGAATGTGGGGATTATTTGCCGATCCCTGGGCCACCAATTGGGTGCCGTCCATGGTGAAGGTTTGGCTATCCAGTAATTGTTCTTTATACAATCTGTTCAGATACCTCAGGCCTTCCCGGTATTCAGGGGTATTGAATATGAACTGTACCTTGCCGTTCTTCAAAATAAAAGGCTGAAAAGCGCTGTTGGTATTGGAGATAAAAGAATTCACCGACAGAAAAGCATTCAGCAGGAAAGTAGTCGGATCTGTTGCCCACGTTCCCTGGGCGATAGATCCGGAAATGGGTACTTCGTCCGCCCTGCCGTTGCCATTGGGGTCCTGAGTTTTTACCCGCTTCAGATATTCATAAAATTCATCGGTGGTGGCAGGCATCTTACCTCCCATAAGCTTGTCCACCCAGGGCTTCCATATCCACATACGGGCCTGATAATTTACATGGTTCTCTCCGCTGCCGCCGCCGCCGCCGTAATAATAGATATTACCATCAGGCAGGGTTATATCCGCCAGACGGTTGGGCCGGTCATTGTTATATTCATTCCACAGGGGCAATTCTTTAAGATAATCCTGCAGGGGCGTCAGCAAGCCCTGGCTGCCGTAGAGCAGTATCTCCGCTTTGCTCCATCCGGTACGCAGAAAAATATCCGGTAGTTCATTGCTGGCCATAAGAAGATTCAGCTTGGTCTTGCCATCATCCCCCATAACATTATGCACAAAATCAATGGTAACATTTGTTTTTTCTTTAATGAGATTTGTCACGTAATTATTCGTCACATCCGCTACAGCCTGGGCATGAAGCACAAAAGCGGTCAGCGTCGCCGGTTCCTTCAGGGGAAAGCTGATGGGCCCCCTGGATCCTGAAGCTGCGCCACCTCCCCCTGCCGTTCCTGCTGCCTGCCGGCTGCATCCTGCGCCTGCAAGGAGCAAAACAACGAGCAGGGCCGCATAGCATTTGAAGGCCCATCCTTTTCCTGTGATAACCGATTGAATCCTGTTCATACTCTTTCCTCCGTATTCGTTTCTTTTTATGTCAGATCAGCCCTTGATGGAGCCAATCATTACACCCTTCACAAAATATTTCTGCACAAAGGGGTACATAATCATCAGCGGCAGACTCCCGATAATTATGGTTCCATAACGCAGCAAATGCGAAAGATACTGACTGCGTTCCAGCTGCCTGGGATCAATACTGGTAGAGGTAAAATCAATGTTGGCGGTCACAAGGAGCAGTTCGCGCAGAATAATCTGCAGCGGGTAGAGTTTACGATCATTGAGGTATATCAGCGCGGAAAAATATGAGTTCCAGGATCCCACCGCAACCCACAATGCCACCACGGCAATAATCGCCCCTGAAAGGGGCGTGACAATACGTACCACAAACTGAATGTCACTGCACCCGTCTATCTTGGCCGCCTCCAGCAGCTCCGCCGGAATGCTGTTCCTGAAATAGGTGCGCATAACAATAACATTAAACACGCTCATTGAACCCGGAAGAATGATGGCCCAGGGTGTATTCAAAAGTCCCAGACCACTTACCAGCATATAACTGGGTATCAGGCCTCCGCTGAACAGCATGGGAATCGTAAAAAAAGCGATAATGATTTTACCGCCGTCCAAATCCCTGCGTGACAAAGGATAAGCTGCCATAACGGTCATGAGTATGTTGAAGACAGTGACTGCGGCGGTGTAAATGATTGAATTCCGGTAGCCTGTCCAAATCGGCGTATAGGCGAATACCAGCCTGTAGCCTTCCAGAGACAGGTTTTTGGGCAGCAGCCAGACTTCCCCGCGCACCAGGGCATCCCCGGAACTAAAAGAACAGCTGACTACATATATAAAAGGATACAGTACTACTACCATGAATATGGTCAGCAGCACCGCGTTTACGGCCAGCACAATCCGATCCTGAGGACTATAATGAAGATTCTTCACAGGTCTTCCTCCAAAAGCGCTGTCCGGCCTTATGTAATAAGGCTTGCCGCATTACATAAGGCTGTTTTCCGAAACCATACCGGCGATTTTATTCGTAACCAGCAGCAATGCCAGCCCTACGACAGACTGGAATAATCCAATGGCGGTGGCGTATGAATAATCGGGTATTTGTGATATAAGCCCAAC
>BOBW01000178.1 GCA_026002595.1 Spirochaetia bacterium
CCATGGTAAGCAAATCCTGCAGGATCGCCTGTATTAAATGCGGGCTCTGCGTCAAAAATTGCCCCCAGCAGTGCATCGCCTTGGAAAACAACATCCCTGTGGTGGATTACAGTAAATGTATTTCCTGCGGGACCTGTGCGGGAAAATGCCCGACCAAGGTGATTAAGATTTTGGAGCGGGATGTGGCAATCTCTTAATAAAATATACGTCATCACCCGTCTACCCATTCCCTACTAATCCGTGCTATATTCTCACCAATGGAGGACAGCAATGCTATACAGAGATTACGGAACAACGGGTAAAAAAGTATCGCTTCTGGGATTCGGGGGGATGCGCTTCGGACAGATAGACGATGCGGAGACCTGCGCCCGCATGATGGTGACCGCCGCCGAAGGCGGGGTGAATTACTTCGATACCGCGCCGGGATATTTTGGGACCAAGAGCGAAGAGGTTTTCGGTAAGGGGCTTGCGGAACTGCGGCAGCGGAAGCTGCCCTACTATGTGGCCACCAAGACCTTTGCGACTACCGAAAAGGGTATCAGAACCGAGATTGAGGGCCAGCTTAAACGGCTGAATGTGCCTGCCATCGATTTTTATCATATCTGGTGCATCACCAGCCTGGCCAACTGGCAGGAACGGAAGAAGGACGGGGTTCTTGAAACCTTCCGCAAACTTAAAGAAGAAAAACTCATCAACCATATCTGCGTTTCAAGCCATTTGATCAAGGACGAGATCAAGGAACTCCTTCTGGAAGGGGTTTTTGAGGGGGTGCTTTTCGGTTATTCGGCCTATAACTTCAAGACCAGGGAACCGGCCTTTGATGCCATCCGGGCCAAAAAACTCGGCGCGGTGCTGATGAACCCCCTTGGCGGCGGCATCATCCCCCAGCACCCGGAACTTTTTGAATTCCTCAAGCATAATCCTGATGAGCCCATCACCCATGCGGCGCTACGTTTCCTCTGGGACCACAGGGACATCAGCGTCACCCTGGTGGGCTTCAACGACGAGGCCCAGGTAAAGGACACCCTCAGCGCCATCAACGGCTATACGCCCCGGACCGAGGCTGAGCTTGCGGCGGTAAAGGCCAAGGCTTCGGCCTCCTTTGAGGGGCTCTGCACGGGCTGCGCCTACTGCGACGACTGTCCCCAGGGGATTCCGATCCCCAAGTTCATGGATTCCTACAACCAGAAGCTCCTCAACGACAAGCCGAACGGCAATGCCATTGCCGATCGCTTAAAAGGCCACTGGAACGTGGACATCGAAAAGGCCAAAGATTGCATTGAGTGCGGCCAGTGCGAAAGCGCCTGCACCCAGCACATCAACATCATCGAACGGCTCAAGGCCATCGGTGGAAAAACTGCCTGAGCGGCTGTCCATCCAGGAGGTTGCTGTTTTTGTTAAGGTCCTTGAATATTTCGCCCATTTGTTTTATCTTTAAGTCTAGTAATGGGGGATGCCAATGACGGTAGCAGAAGCAGTCAAAATAATGGATGGACAGTTTTTTTCCGGTGAGGATAAGGCCGATCTGGAGATCGCCTCCGCCTGCGGGGCGGATTTGATGAGTGACGTCATGGCCTTTGTAAAGGACCGGGTGCTTCTTTTGACCGGCCTCGTAAACCCCCAGGTCATACGAACCGCGGAACTGCTGGACATTCACGCCATCATCTTTGTGCGGGGCAAAAGCCCCAGCCGGGACATGATCGATATGGCGGAAGAATCGGACATCATTCTGGGGGGAACCAAGCTCCCCATGTTCCTCGCCTGCGGTAAACTCTACGAAGCGGGACTTAAAACCGGGGGCACCCGGCGCATCTAAGGCTGGGCCGCAGAAAAATCCGCACGGCAGGCCGCCATGGGCAATGTAGAGATAGATATTGAGGCTGCCACGGACTGGCTTCTCAAGGCGGAACCGGTCAGCAGGCTTACCGGGGAAGAATTCAAAAAATCAGAAAAAGACCTCATTACCCAAATTGTTGAATATTTTGACACTCTTGGAGGAAAAGTAGACAGGGTAGGGATCGGTACTGTTATTCTTGATAGAAGGGGCGCCAAGGATTCAGTCGGACATAAAGTAGGCAGAGCAAAGGTGGCAGCCTTTAAGGCGGTCCCGGATATAATTAAGTATGGTCAGATAATAGATTCTAAAAAAAATTGGAAATGTCGAAACTACGATACTTATGTAATTGACGCCCCTATCTCTATTGGGGGGAAACCCTATATTGCTGAAGTAATACTTACAAAAAAGAAAGAAAAAACACGCTATTATCTACATGAAGTTGAAATAAAAGAAAAGCTCCAAGGGGCATTTATCCAGACCGGTACTGAAACCGGAACCCCTAATGGAGCTTCTAAGTTGATTATCGCTCAAAAGCTGAAAGAAGTCAAGCAAAACTCCAAACAAGCCCTTCGCCGCGCCATAAAGGCCCGCCTTTCTTCGCTCCCCCCAGAACAGTTCCATACCGAAGGGTTCAAAGCCGCAGCCCTCATCCAAAGTTTGCCCATCTGGTCCCAATACGCCACTATCCTGCTTTTTCTTTCCATGG
>BOBW01000179.1 GCA_026002595.1 Spirochaetia bacterium
GAGATCGAAGGTGTTGAGCTGGAGTTCATCCCGGCCCACCCGGATTATTCCCTGATGACGGCCGGTCTCATCCCCTGAATCGGAGGCGGAACCGGCGTTCAATATCAGGATGGAATAACCGGTTTCCACCGGAAAGCTTAAGAAAACCCGGCCGTCCCGGATGGCGCCCAGCAGGGAATAGAGCACCCGGGCGTTTACCCTGCGGCCGTTTTCGTTAAAGTCATATTCCAGAAAGGGCACTTCAACCCGGCCCGTATAGGAACCGCTCTCCACATCCATAATCCAGATGATGGAACTGTCCGGTTCATTGCCGGAACGGGTGTTGGTGGATTCGTCAAAGGTATCCCGGTCATAATCAACCTTGAAGTAAAGGGTCCGGCTGTCCGGTGCGGGCATGATGGCGTCCATTGAGGGCGAAACCCTGGGCCAGTCCGGGGGGACCGGCACGGCGCTGTTTTTAAGCGGCAGGAGGTAAAGGAGGGTTCCCGCCGCATCAAACCAGTAGATATTCCAGCCCGTAGGGATGCGGCACACCACGGCAATTTCATCATGTATGGAGGTATAAATCCCTAAAATCCGGGGGAAGGGGCTGCCGCCGATTCCCTCCTGCCCCAGGTACTCCACAAAGCGGCCGTCCTGATCAAAGTGAAGGACAATACTGTCCAGCAGGGCCTTGCTTTCGGGATCGACACTGTAGCGGTCATCGGGGAGCCGGTCCTCCGCATAGATATGCTTGCGGGAATCCACCGCCAGATGGCCCGGTTCCCGCAAAGGATAAGAAAAGGCCCACCGGGTAACCACGGCGCTGTCTTCGATATTGGTCCTGAGGGTCCGGGGTGCGGGGTTGGTCTCTTCATTATAGATCATAAAAAGAAGATCCCCGTAGGAACTATATTGAACTATCTTCTGCCCGTTCGCGTCAGAAATATAAAAAAGCCCGTCCCGCATGGCAATATTGGCCGCCCGGATCCCCCGGCCCCCTTCCAGGCTGTAAAGGGCCAGCTGATCCTCCAGCCGCCCGATATCAAGGGTGAAATGATCTTCCCGGTCTACGGTACCCCCCTGCTCCCGTGAACAGGCGGAAAAAAACACCGAAAGCAGCGCAGCACCGATGAGCAGAAACTTCATTACTTCAACTTACCCCTTAGCCATGAGAATTGGAATACCTTGCCATGCTGGCAGGGGTTTCGTAAACATCCACCGCCCAAAGCAGCGCCGGGTCCAGGGAATTGTCCGGAAAGGCCGCCAATGCCTCATCAAAAATATATTTGGCAATACGTTCCGCGCTGGGGTCGTCAAAAAAAAACGGTTTGCTATTCAGATTTGAGTGATCAAGGGAAGCGCAAATCTCCCGGAGAATTTTTTTCAGGATGCCGAAGTCCGCCAGCATCCCGCCAGAGGAGAGGGTTTCGCCCCGGACCCAGAGCCTGACCCGGTAGTTGTGGCCGTGGAGATTTTCACACTTCCCGTGATAGTGGCTTAAAAAATGGGCCGCCGCAAAATCGGCCTCTACACGCGCGGTATACATACTTCCATATTATCATGATTTTTCCGATGGACAAAGCCCATACCTGCGGATATGCTTTTTGAAAGGATATCCCATGAGTTCAAATAAAGAAAATGTGCCTTCCCCTGCCCGCCCTTTGTCAGAATTTTTCACCACCGAAATTGCGGAAAAAGCCGGGTATGTTGGAGCCCTCAACCTGAACGCGGACCGGGGGGCCAATGATCCATTGGTGACCGGCCTTGAATACGATTCGCGGAAAGTACAGCGGGGAAACCTCTATTTTGCACTGCCCGGAATTCACACCGATGGCCACAAATACATTGATGATGCCATTGAACGGGGCGCTTCGGTTATTGTCCATGAAAATGAATTAAGCGCCCGCAAAAATGATGTGGCGTATCTGCGGGTGAAGGATTCCCGGTTTGCCATGTCCCCGATCGCAGCGGCTTTTTATGGTTTTCCCTCCCGGCGCATGACCGTGATCGGGGTGACAGGCACCGAAGGAAAAAGTACTACCGTTTATCTTATCTGGCAGCTTCTGCGGCTGATGGGGAAAAAGGCGGGGTTCTTCTCCACGGTGCAGCACAGCCTGGGGGATGATGCGCTGGACAACATCGAACACCAGACCACCCCGGAGGCAACGGCGGTCCAGAAACTTCTTTTTGAAATGGCGGGAAACAACGCGGAATACGCGGTGGTGGAATCCAGTTCCCACGGCCTTTCGAAACGGACCAACCGCCTGGGGGATGTGGACTTCGATGCGGCGGTAATGACCAATGTCACCCACGAACATCTGGAATTCCACGGCACCTGGGAACAGTACCGTGATGACAAGGCGAACCTTTTCCGGGCGCTGGATCGGGAAAAACCGGCCGCCGCTGATTCGCCGAAGGTGAAGGGCAAAGTTCCGTCCTTTGGTGTGATAAATACCGATGATCCCAGCGCCGCTTTTTTTGCAGCGGCCGCGAATAAAAAAACGCAAACCTTCAGCGTCCGGGGAATGGACGCGGACATCAGCGTCAGATCGATCGAA
>BOBW01000180.1 GCA_026002595.1 Spirochaetia bacterium
TAAAGCCTTGTGTTACCGTGTCTGTAAAATCAGAAGGATGACATCCCGCCGCACACTGCCCGCGATAATTCCCCCAAGGCCGCTGCGAAAATCTTCGGGCAGCAGTGAAACCAGCTCTCTTGCTGATCGAAGGGTTTTATCATCTTCAACCTGGTTAAAAAAAAGAATCCGTCTGCCCTTGGCTTCGGCGAAAAGCCCCTTGGCATTAGGCGTTCCGGTAATCACCCGGCCCAGATGTTCCGGTTTTATGATATCCCCTTTTTGGGCGCCGCTGAGGGTGCTGAAAAGGGGGAGCCGGTGAACAATGGCTTCAGAGACCGGCATCCCCAGGGACATAAGGGGAAGGATACCCACGGTTATGGTCGTAAAGGGGGGAACAACCGGTTCATACTTCGCCCATGCCTTGAGGGGCAGGCCGTGGGAGCCGTCCCCTTCAATTAATACGAGATCATATGCCGGGGCTATCCGTTCCAGCTCATCAGGGGGCAGTGATTCAAGTTTACCCGTTTCTTTGTTGAAGATGCCCGCCAGGGTTATGCCGTCTTCGCAATCGGAAGTCGTCCTTGAGACGACAGGCGCTCCATTGCAGTAGTGATCATAAAGTCCCCCGGAAAAGCCTGCGTGCGCGGGGGGGACCAGCATCTTTGTGGTGGGTGTGACGAGGATTTTGCAAGGGCGCCCGTCGTCTTTGTGTTGTCCCCGTAAATGCTGGGCCAGGCGCCAGATAAGGGATGTCTTGCCCCCGGACCCGATGACGGTGAGTACCGGTGTAGAGCCATTGTTGACGGTGAGTACCGGTGCAGCGGCCTTCTGCCCAAAAAGTTCTGCTTCAAACCAGGCACATAAGCGCCCGCTTGGGTGTTCCACGCCCTTATGATAATAAAAACGGCCCGGTATGCAAAGCGCGACCCTTTCCTGTTATAATTGAATCATGTTTGTGATCATTAAAGGCGCCGGGGACCTTGCATCGGGCATAGCCCTCCGCCTGCATCACGTGGGTTTCAAAATCGCCATGACCGAGATCGCCCTTCCGCTGGCGGTCCGCAGGACGGTCTGTTTTTCCCAGGCGGTATATGAGGGCAGCGCCCGGGTCGAAGATGTCACCGCGGTTCTGGTGAAGGACGAAGAGGGGATGCGGGCCGCCTTTGCCCAAAAACAGATCGCCCTTTTTATCGATCCCGCAGCCGATATTGTCAGGCGCTTTAAACCGAACGCGGTGGTGGATGCGATCATGGCAAAAAAAAATCTGGGCACAAGTATAAATGACGCCCCGGTTGTTGTCGGCATCGGGCCGGGCTTTACTGCCGGGGCGGACTGCCACGCGGTTATCGAAACCAAACGGGGCCATACCCTCGGCCGGGTCATCACCGCGGGAAGCGCCCTGCCTAATACGGGTATCCCCGGGGACATCGGCGGCTATACCGTCGAGCGGCTGCTCCGCGCCCCTGCGGACGGTGTCTTCGAGGCAAAAGCGGAAATCGGGGACCTGGTAAAAAAGGGGGATGCGGTTGCGGCGGTGCGGACCGATGGGGAGGCCTTGCCAATATACGCGGAAATAGACGGCATACTGCGGGGCTTGCTCCCTTCGGGGATCGCCGTTAGTAAGGGCCTCAAGGCCGGGGACATCGATCCCCGCTGCGAGAGGTTCCACTGCTTCACCGTGTCAGACAAGGCCCTGTCGATCGCCGGGGGGGTGCTGGAGGCGATACTCAGTTATCTTCCAGTGCCCTGATGTGCAGGTAGACGGTGTTCCGCGAAATGTTGAGCTTTTCGGAAATGATCTTTACCGCGTTTTTTAACTTGAAGATACCATGATGGTACAGAATCGTTACGATTTCCTTGTTCTTCTGGGATGCCAGGATGGCCTCGTCCCGCCCAACCTCGTCCCTGATTTTTTCCAGGGTCTGACTTATCAGTTCTTCCGAATCACTGTTGTAGTTTTCCTGGATATAGCCCTTGGTTTCATTAAAGGCAAAGGATTGCAGGAAGGAAGAGATAGGGCTGTCCAGGTACATGTTGATGCCGAGGAGCCCGATTGCCCGGCCCTTTTCCCCGTATATCACCGTGGTCACCGATTTGACCGGCTTGCCGTATTTGCCCCTGGAATAATAGGTTCGGAACAAACCTGAGTCTGCTCCGCCCTGGTTCTCTTTAATATCCTCCAGCAGGGAAAGGGAAAGGTCTGTGATGGGCGCGCCCTCGCTTCGGCCGGAGTGGAATCCGTTGGCCGCCTTAATCAGGGAATGTTCCAAATCATCCAGTTGATGGAGAACCACTTCAAAGGTATCCCCCAAATACGCCGCCAGTGCGTCCACGGTATTTTTGTAGGAATCAAGGATCAGTTTATCCGCTTTTGACAGGTTATCAGTTTGTTCCATATTTACTCCATGTGTTTCAGGGTTTCAAGGGTGTCAATGTCCGTAAGTAATGATGGGTCGGCGGTTTCCACCCCGATAACAAGTTCCCGGCGCCGCGTCTTGATGTCCCGCCCTCGTTCCCCCGGTCCCAGGTTCAGCAGTTCCTCC
>BOBW01000181.1 GCA_026002595.1 Spirochaetia bacterium
CCTAGGTCAGTCGCTACGCTCCTTCCCACGGCTCACTCCACCCACATTTTTGTTGCCCTGGTCTTTGCTTCGCAAAGCCCTTATTCGGGCAACAAAAACGTCGCAAACCTTTCACGTTATGTGCAATTTTGCCTAAGCTTTGTTGAAATATATTGACAAAATATTATAAACATGGATATAATAAAATGGTTAAATAAATATTTTATGGAGGAACAAAAATGTACGAAAGAATGTTAAATAAACAAATTGTCCCTACGGAAGATGAAATAAGAGAATATATTGGGGAAAAGTCTATTGAAAACATGAATTCAATCATAAATGCAATAGGAAAAATATTTAAGATAAATATTGAATTAAAATTTCCTTATGGAAATAATTATGGTTGGGGATATAGAATTGGTAATGAAAAAAATAAATTTCTGTTTAATATATTTTTTGAAAGAGGAAGTATAAATGTAATGTTACGGACTGAAATAAAAACAGAAAAGGAAATAGAAAAACATAACGAACTAACTGAGGAAGGGAAAGAATATTGGAAAAATAGATACCCATGTGGAAACGAAGGTGGCGGTTGGATACATTATAGAGTAAAAAATAAAAAAAATTTAAAAGACATAGGAATATTTTTGAGTATAAAAACAAAGAAGGAAATAGTATTATAAATATGGTGTAAATAATATAGAATAAAAAATAATGGGGTACGGCAAAACTGCACATAACATACGCTATACGCTGCGCCGCAGTAGCGGCTTGGCCTACGAAAAACCCCAGTCGGCGCAGTAGCGCCTTTGTGGGGTTTTTCTCCGGCACATTTTTATGGCCCTGGAAACCTACGGTTTCCTTATTCGGGCCATAAAAACGTCGTATAGCTTTCACGTTATACGCCATTTGCCCTAAAATTGGTCGAAGAATATAATAAAATAAAAAAATTACTAAAGAAATATTGACAAAATGGTAAAAATATATTAAAATGGAGTTATGAATGATATTATTATAAAGAAATTTTCTCCGGAATTAATGGATGATTATTTGTATTTTTTTGATAATGTTGGCTTTAGTGATCATGAAGACTGGTCGTGGTGTTATTGTACCTCTTATCATTTTGATGATGAAATGGGGAAAATGCTCGATCATACAGCAAAAACAGGAATGAGAAATGAAGCAATATTGTTAATAAAAAATAAAATAATCAATGGATATTTAGCATATCAAAATGATAATGTTATTGGGTGGTGTAATGTAAATAAAAAAAATAATTATATACGTATAATTAATAGAAAAGAATTATCTGAGAATATTGATAATGAAATAAAATCAATAGTATGTTTTTTAATTGCTCCAAATATGAGGGGAAAGGGAATTGCAAAAAAGATATTAATAAAAATATGTGAAGATTCAAAAAATGATGGAACAAAATATATAGAAGCATATCCATTAAAGAATGGAAAAAGTTGTTTTGAAGAATATCCTGGACCGGTAAGATTATATGAAAACATGGGGTTTGTAAAATATAAAGAATTAGAAAATGAAATAATAATGAGAAAGGAAATAAAATAATGGGGTACGGGCAAACGGCGTATAACATACGCTATACGCTGCGCCGCAGTAGCGGCTTGACCTCCGAAAAACCCCAGTCGGCGCAGTAGCGCCTTTATGGGGTTTTTCTCCGGTACATTTTTATGGCCCTGGAAACCTACGGTTTCCTTATTCGGGCCATAAAAACGTCGTATAGCTTTCACGTTATGTGAAATGCCCCCTGAACTGGTTGACAATATAAATAAAAAATATTATTATAAATAAAATGGAAATAAAGTATTATGATGAATATATAAAATACAAAAAACTCGGTTTAAGAATTGAACAAAAAGAAAATGTTCAAAAATTCATACAATCTTTTATGGATTTTAATGAAAAACAACAATGGGTAATAGAAAATTTGCCAAAGATTGAACTTGATTCAAATAGAAGAATAAGAAATGAATTATTTGAAGAAGTTATTTTTCCAGTGTTATTGGATGGTTATAATAATAAAAACATAAATTTAATGTTATGGTTGGTAAAATTAGAACAAAATTATTATCAAAATAAAAATATATGGGAAAAGATAAGTTTTAAAACTAGTCTACAAATAATAAAAGAATGTTATACATTAGATCCAAATAATACAGAAGTAATAGAAAAATATTTAGAAATAGAAATTCGTGGAATAAATTATAGTGAACATGAATGGCCTTATGGAATATTATATAGTAATAATTTTGCAACCAAAGATGAATGTAAAAATATATTAGAGGAAATACCATTTATACATAAACTGGATAGGAATAAAAAACATGAAAAATATATAAATGAATATGAAAATAGGGTAAAAGAATATATGAGTAAATAATTATATATGACTATTAAGTTGACTCCCTGTTCTCCTGTATGATATAATTATGAAACAGGGGGAAAGTGATGGCACAACAAGCAGAAATGACGTTATTACAATTCCAGGAGCGCTTTAAAGATGATTCGGACT
>BOBW01000182.1 GCA_026002595.1 Spirochaetia bacterium
TCCGAATCATCTTTAAAGCGCTCCTGGAATTGTAATAACGTCATTTCTGCTTGTTGTGCCATCACTTTCCCCCTGTTTCATAATTATATCATACAGGAGAACAGGGAGTCAACTTAATAGTCATATAACTCTATTTACGAACGTGTAATTCAAAATTGATAAAACCGCAAATAAGAGACATTCTTAACAAATGTCGCAGACCTTCGGTCTGATGGCAATGGTTTCGGTAGGGATACGCCATGATCTTAAATGTTTTGATCTTTGCATTAATATGCTCAATGACAACACGCCTCCGTGCCAGCCGTCTGTTGTACTCCTTCTCCCGTTTTGTCAGCTTATGCTTCTTGCTCGCTTTCTTCGGTATCCGGCTATTCTCATGAAGCTTTTCTATTCCAAGATATCCAAGGTCGGCCTCTACCCTGATGGATGGGTCAATCGCGTCAGCGATGGTTTCTTTGTATATCCTGAAATCATGCACACTGCCTTTCCTCTGCCTGACATCTATGATTTCCCGTGTCTTCCGGTTTATTATCACCTGCGTCTTTATCGTATGGCGCTTTTTCTTGCCGGAATACCACTCTTTTTGTTTTTTTAGGCCGTTGGACGGGACTTTCGGTCACGTCTACCACCACATACTGTATAGCGGATGTTTCTTCTTTCAGTATTTTCTTTCCAGGCAGTTTGAAATCAGGGGGTTTCTTTAACGTATCCTCCACCCATTTGACAGCCATGGAAACCGTGCCTTTGCATACCCCATACTCTGCGCCGATACTCTCCATCGTCTGGTATTCCCGCAGGTATTTCAAGGTTATGAACAGCTTGTCCTGCACCGTCAGGCTCGGCGGCTTCCCTCCTTGCAGGTGCAGCTTGTCGAACCCTTTTTGAAGTATGGCTTCCATCCGTTCAAATGTTTCTGGTGTTACCCCATACAGCCGTTTGAATAGAACGCTCTTGGCGTCTGGTTTTCCCTTTCCCCGTCCCATGCTGATATTATATCTTTTCAGGGGTTATTGAACAAGTCCAGTGCGCCAAGCTCCTGCTTTTCCTGTTCGGTTAACAGTCCCTTCAGGCTGCTCCAGATACCCAGGTTGAAGTATTCGTTTTTAAGGATACGATTGTCAGGATCAACGGAAAAGTAAGCCTCTACATCTACCTCATCCAGGATACTAAGCCCGGCGCAGGTATATACGGTGTCCCTGGCCTTGCCGGTTTTAGTGATCTTGCCGTCCCGGCAAAGCAGATCCAAATCCCTTAAAATAGTGACCCTGGAATTTTTATCCGGGAAAAGAAGGGCGATGTGCCGCTCTATGGCGGCCCGGGAAGCGGTTTTTTTCTTCTGAAGAAATTTTAGGACGGCCTGTTGACGGTTATTGTATCGTATCATTTTACATTAAAATCGTATCATTTTTGAAACGATTGTGCAAGGGGTGGTTTCCTTGTTTTTATTGGTTTAAAAAGAATCAACAACCATAAACTATTATAATAAATTATTTCCCAGTATTCCTGAATTTGATATTAATTGCCTTCTAAATTCAAATTCACCAAAATATCAATCTACGTGGTTTATCTTGTTTATACTTGCAGCTTCAATGCGAATCGGAAGAAAAACAATCAATCAAGATCGTGGTTTTCTGGAGTTTTTGCAATCAAAAGGCTGGCTTGCCACTATGATTAACTCCGAAGAACCTGATGATTGGATGGAAATATTTATAGATTATATGGAGAATTCATCATCAGAGCAGGAATTTTTACCTTGGATGCAACAATTCTTTATCTTATTCATTGTAAGAAGACATATTAATGAATATATTATAATTTTTAGAGATATTAATAAAATCCAAAATCCTATTTCTATGGATGTTTTATTAAATTCTAGGTCTAATCCCCTATTACAAGGCCACGGAATTGATGTCCCTATGGTTAATCGAACATTTAAAATTGGGGCTTCAATGGTTATCAGGGAGGTATTACGAAAAATAGAACAGCCGTCTAAATATGCAGTAGAACATGCTTTTATGCCAAAACAATCAATAAAAATGGCGGTATTTGGTAATGATAATGCGGATACAAGTGACCAAATTTACAGAGAAATCGTCAAAAAATTAAACATTGACAAAAATAAGGTGTTTACATTTGGTGGATACTATGATATTCCTATATTGGTATATAAGGAGGGAATAAACTAATGCAAGCATATCATAAAGGATACGGGCTTGGAACAATTATAGCTCAGGACGGTGATACCATTGTCGTTGAGTTTCAAAATGGGAATTTACAAAGATGTCCACGTAATAAACTTGAATTAAAAGAGACTCCTTCTGAAATGGCTCTCAATAAACAATATGGAGATTTTGATAAGTGTCTAGTGGTCTGTAAATCCTAATATTACTTGTATAAACATTCCCTTCATGGTATGATAGAATAGGAGGGGAATATGAATATCAAATATCGGATAACACTTTCTGAAGAAGAACGAAGTGGGCTGCAAA
>BOBW01000183.1 GCA_026002595.1 Spirochaetia bacterium
GCAAGGTAGAAGGGGAGGGTGGCGTAATTAAAAAGGCTGTCGAAAATTTCTTTTTTCCCTTCCTCATTTTGATAGGGATACTGAAAACCGCTGCAGCCGAATAAAAAGTTTTCCCTTTTTGGCCGTGCCGCAATGCGGGCACGGGAGCGTTCCACCACGGCCAGATCCCCTGCCCAAAGACCCGCCGCCAGGGCGGTGATGTTCAGTTCCGCTGCTTTTTGCGCGGCAAAGGTTTCCGCCAGTTTCAGCAGTGTTTCTGCATCTGACAGGAAGGACCGGCACTTTGCCGAAGGGATAAATTCTTTACCTGCCAGAACCTGCCGCACTTCATGTACCCGGCTTAGGGCGGCTTCCCGGATAAACTCAACATTGGCCCCGTCCCCATAGCCTTCCCCGCGATTGTCGGCGCTTACCCACATGAAGCCGTAACCGGGGATGAGGAGTTTTGCCTGGAGGATAACCGGGCCGCCGGGTACGGTGAGGGTGATTGTCCCTTCCCGGCTGATTTCGTTTTTGCGGCGCCAGGGAACGTAGTTCATATCCGATGCAAAGAGGCTCCACAGTTCATTCCGTCCGGCGCTTTCACCGCAGACATTCAATATTTTAACGGTGATGTTCATGATTGCCTTCAATGATAGGTTGTATTGCCCGGCTTGTCAACGATTATATATTTTTTGTTTCTGTATATTTTTTGATCATGCAATAAATAGTATTTTAAACAGAGTATACCCGATACGAAATTTATTATACTGTTTCGGGATTGCTAAAAATAAAGGGAAGATTTACAATCAATTATGGAAAAGAAAATTACAGAGCCTGAATCCCGCGTCCCTGTTTTGGCTGAGGCGGATGTGGCGGTTTTGGGCGGCGGCCCTGCGGGGATAGGCGCCGCCATTGCGGCGGCGGATGCGGGGGCCTCGGTGGTCATCATTGAGCGCTACGGATTTCTGGGGGGCATCCCGGCGATCTGCAACATGGAGCCATCTTCCTGGTGCCGGGAAGCGGAAACGGTTATGCCCGGCGGCGTACAGGCCATGCTGGAAAAGCGGATACTTGAGCGGGATGCGGCCTTTCCCCCTTTTTATACCCCTTCGACCTCTCTGGTCTACGACACGGAAATGCTCAAGCAGGTGTTGGACGATCTTATTCTGGAACACGGGATACGGCCCATCTACCACACTTTGATTACCGCGCCCTATATTGAAAATGGAATTGTGAAGGGCGTTTTTATTGAAAGTAAATCCGGCAGGCAGGCGGTGCTGGCAAAGCGGCTGGTGGACTGCACCGGCGACGCCGACATTGCCGCCCGCGCGGGCTGCCCCTTTGAACAGTGCGATCTGGGGCCGGACGAAAAAACAAACCTCATGTTCGGCACCCTCATCTTCGGCGCGTCCGATGTGGACACCGAAGAATTCATGGACAATCTGAAAGCCCACCCGGAACTGCTGGACCGCCCCCGGCATGAGTTTATCAGCACCGGTTTTAAAAAGGCCAAGGCCGCAGGTTACCCGATTCCCCCCGACGGCTTTCAGGACAAGGTGATTTTGAATCACCTTACCCAGGGGGATGCCACGGCGATTAACCGGGTCCGTGTTCCCGTGGACGGGACCGATGTGCAGAGCCTTACCCAGGCGGAGATTAAGTCCCGCAAATGTGTGCTGGATACCCTGGAACTGCTGAAAAAATTCGAGCCCGGTTTCGAAGCTGCCCGTCTCCGCAACTTTGCCACTGCCATGGGTGTCCGTGAAACCCGGCGCATCAAAGGCGCCTATCAGTTAACCCAGGAAGACATCGACGGCCAGCGTCATTTTGAAGACACCGTCGCGGTCTACCCGGTCTGCGCCGACGGTCCCGGCCGGGTTGCCGTTGCCACCGATGCCTGGTTCCAGATTCCCTTCGGGATCATGGTTCCTTCAGGCGCAGAAAATCTTTTAGTCGCGGGCCGCTGCGTTTCCGCCACCAAGGACGCCACCCACACGAGCCGCGGCGTTGACTTCGCCTTTGCCACAGGACAGGCCGCAGGGGCCGCCAGCGCCCTTTCCATCAAACAGGGGAAGAACAGCCGCGCGGTGGACATCAAGGCTTTACAGGCGGAACTGGTACGGCAGGGGGTGAGGATCGGGTGACATAATTATGGACAAGGTAAAAATCGGTGTGCTTGTCGGCAGCCTGATATACTTAATATAGGGAGTTATGTGCCATAACCCCCGAAGTTTTTTGCAATGACTTGACAAAATATATTGACCTTTGGTAAAATTTAAAATAAATTGTCAAAAGGAGAACTGTATGAAAATTGTTAAATTGGTATTGATTTTTTTGATAATATCCTTAACGGGCTGCGCGAGCGCGGTGGACATTAGAGAAATGGATCTTATAATAAATAATAAAGATAATAAAATCCATAATCTGATATATTATAAAAAAAGCAATATTGAAGATGACCTGGCGAAAAATATAATGAAAAATATTGTGGATT
>BOBW01000184.1 GCA_026002595.1 Spirochaetia bacterium
GATGGAAGCCGAATTTGAGGAATCCATCGAAAGCATCAGTCTGATGGCCAGGGAAATAAGCCATGGCCGGGTGATGATGAAAAACGCCAAGGACCGGCTTATCAAGGCCAATCTGCGGCTGGTGGTGTCCATCGCCAAAAAGTACACCAACCGGGGACTCCACTTCTTCGACCTCGTGCAGGAAGGGAACATCGGCCTTATCAAGGCGGTGGAAAAGTTTGAATACCAGAAGGGCTTCAAGTTTTCCACCTATGCCACCTGGTGGATCAGGCAGGCGATCACCCGGTCCATTTCCGATCAGGCCCGGACCATCCGGGTGCCGGTGCACATGATCGAGCAGATCAACAAGGTGGTCCGGGAATCCCGGCAGCTTTTGCAGGTATTGGGCCGGGAGCCCACGGACGAGGAAATCGCCGAAAAACTCGGCTGGACCGCCCAGCGGGTAAAAACGGTTAAAAACGTGGCGCGGGAGCCCATCAGCCTTGAAACCCCCATCGGGGAGGAGGAAGATTCCCTTTTGGGGGACTTCATCGAAGACAAGGATGTGGAAAACCCCGCAAATCAGACCGCCTTTACCCTGCTCCAGGAGCAGCTTTCCGGGGTGCTGTCCACCCTGCCGGTGCGGGAGCAGGAGGTGCTCAAGATGCGCTTCGGCCTGGACGACGGCTATTCCCTCACCCTGGAAGAGGTGGGGCTCTACTTCAATGTTACCCGGGAACGGATTCGCCAGATCGAAGCAAAGGCGCTGCGCCGCCTGCGGCACCCCAAACGGAGCCGGAAACTGAAAGATTATTTAGATCATTGACAAAAAACTTGCGTTTTTTGTTTTATAAAGTACTTTAACAAGTATGATTTTGTATACATAAGGGGCATTAAATGGCAATGGATGAGGTATTTGAAAATCTGCGGAAACTGCAGGATATACTTTCCGAAAAAATTACCCTGGAACAGGACATTCAGGAAATTCCCAAGCTGCTGGTAACCCAAGAGGAACTCCTGGCCCGGCTCAAGAAATCCTTTATTGAAAAAAACCAGGATTACGAAAAGGCAAAGGTTGCGGAAAACGAATTCCGGAACCTCCTTATCAATGCGGAATCCGAGCGGGAAAAGGCTGAAAAGAACATGGATGTGATCAACACCCAGCGGGAATATGAAGCCCTGGACAAGGAAATCCACGATTCCGCGGAAAAGGAACAGCAGTACCGCAAGGACCTCCAGCGGGAAGAGCGGCTTCTCGCGGACCTTGACGAACAGATGAAGCAGAGCACCGCCCTGATCGAGCAGCAGGAAGCGGAACTTGCCGAACGCCGCTCAGGGATTGAAGTTGAGATATCCGAAAAGAAGGCCCGGATCGAAGAACTTGCCAAAGAGGAAGAAGCCCTGAACCCGGACCTTGATTCGGAGGTGCATTTCAAGTTTGAGCGGATCATCCGCAACAAAATGGGCCAGGGCATCGTGGCCATCAGGGGCGGCGTCTGCATGGGCTGCCACATGATCCTCCCCGCCCAGTTTGCCAATACGGTCCGCCAGGGTGAAGAAATCGTGTTCTGCCCCTACTGTTCCCGTGTCCTCTTTTACGAAGAAGCCGAACAGGGCGAGGAAGAATTCTTCGACAACGATGATTCCGGCAGCCTTGCCGATCTCGACGACATGGAAGAAGACGACTACGACGAGGACGAAGAAGAGGAAGAAAAGGTCGGCAGTGACTTTGAGGACTAAGGGAACTTCATCCAAAGGATGAAGTTCCTGGGGAGAAATTGCCAAAGGCAATTTCTCCATATCTGCTATTTTTATGTTTTTTGTAACGATGAACCAGGCTGCCGCAGGGGGCCGCAATAAAGTCCGGGATGGTTTCCGTTTCGGCCATGCGGTGACCCTTGAGGAAAGTCCGGGCTCCGCAGGGCATGATGCCGGGTAACACCCGGGCAAAGGGGCTGAAAAGCCCTTTTGACAGACAGCGCAACAGAAAGTATACCGCCTGGGGAAACTCAGGTAAGGGTGAAAGGGTGGGGCAAGAGCCCACCTCGGCGGCGGTAACGCCGCCGGAAAGATTTCGGCTTAACCGGAAATTGGCTGGAGTTTACCCGCAGGGGAAACTCCCAAGCCGTTTTTCGGCTTTGCCGAAAAACGGCAAACCTCATCAGGAGCAAAGTCAAGCGGCGGTAGGGCGGCCCGTCCGATACCGCAGGTAGGCTGCGCAGAGCTTATCCGCAAGGATAAGCCCAGATAGATGGCGGCTCCGCTTTCGTCTTAAGGACGGCAGCGGTGGAGTTTTTCGTAAGAAAAACTCCAGGCCCATTTTCCGCAAGGAAAATGGGCACAGAACCCGGCTTATGGTTCATCGTTTTTTTGGTATGAAGCGGTTGATTCCGTTTTTAATATTTGCCCTTATTTCCAAACATAGTGCCCCCTGCCTTCCCGTTTACATTCCAAGCCGTTCCCGCGCCCCTTTATGGGCCGGATC
>BOBW01000185.1 GCA_026002595.1 Spirochaetia bacterium
GGTTGGTAATCTCCGACCGCACCTGGCGACGGAACCGGAAAAGAGGGATGCTTGGTAAGCCAAAAACCTTAAAACCGATATTTTTCTCAAAATCAACAAAATTTTCGCGATATTTTTCTCAAATTTGACAAAATTCTCGGTTTTATCTTTACTTTCCCATGTCCCGGTGCTATACTGGCTATATGGCCCTTAACCGTAACGGCTGTCCCGACAAAATTCTCAATGCCTTTAAGCAGGTGTCCATTGTGGTCCTTTTGGGGGCACGGCAGGTGGGAAAGACCTCCATCATGGAAGGCTTTAGCCAGGGCAAACAGGTCCTGACCCTTTACGGCCAGGACCCGGAAACCGCCCAGCTCTTCGAGAAATTATCCCAACTGGAAAAATATCTCCAAGTATACCTTAACCCCCGGCTCAAGGGGTATCTCCTGGTGGACGAATTTCAGTACATCCCCGGGGTATCCACCATGATGAAACTCCTTACGGACAAGCACCGGGACCTGAAAATCCTCTGTTCGGGGAGTTCCGCTCTGGACATATTGCAGCAGGTAGAGGAATCCCTGGCAGGCAGGGTACGGACTTTGGAGGTACTGTCCCTCTCCTTTTCCGAATACCTTTTTTTCAACGACCCCAAACTTGCGGCGCTCTACGAAACCCTTGATATGGATACGGGGAGTTCTCCCCTTACCGCCCCCATCGAAGCCCTGTTTTCGGAATATCTGGTTTACGGCGGCCTGCCCCGTGCGGCCTTGACTGCGGACAGGGAAGAAAAAATTCAGATATTGGATGATATTTATCAGACCTATTTATTGAAGGATATACGGAACTATATCTCCCAGGGTGATATTGTGGGCTTCAACAAGATGCTGCGGCTCATCTCTGCGCAGATAGGGAATCTGCTCAATGTAAATGAAGTAAGCCTTGCCTCCGGCCTGCCCCGCAAGACCTGCGAGGAGTACCTTTACATCCTGGAACAGATGGGAATTATCAAACTGCTGGAACCTTATTTCGTCAACAGGCGCAAGGCCATAGGCAAGATGAAGAAGGTCTACTTCTGCGATCTGGGACTGCGGAACCTAATCGAAAAAAATTTCAACGACATTGAATACCGTTCCGACCGGGGCGCCCTCTTTGAAAATTTTTGCATGCTTGAACTTTGGCGGAACAGGGGCGTTGCCGGGGAACTGCAATCCTACCGCACATCCGATGGCGCGGAGGTGGACTTTATCCTGAACCGACTTTCAAAAAAGACGGCGGTGGAATGCAAGTTCAGCGCCTTTGCCAAGCCCGTAAGCCTGGCCGCCTTTAACCACTTCTGCGACGATGAAGCCATTACGAACCGCTTTATCCTCAACCGCACCCTCAACACCGTTTACCGAGATGCCAAATTTCTGCCGGCTTTCCTTGTGGACAGGATATGACCGCAGGCAAATCCTGTCACATCCTATTGACCGCTCCCCACCAAGCACAGCCATTCCGCCTCCGCGGCCAATTCGTCCCCCACATAGGCCTTGCCGGACTGTTTGATCATCTTGGGTGAAACCCGCAGGTTGGTAATCTCCGAGCGCACTTCCTCGCCGGGCCGCACCTGGCGGCGGAATTTTACCTTATCCACCGAAGCAAGAAAGAACAGCGCCTTTTCCCCCAGCGCCCCCAATGCGCCTGACTTTTTCAACCCCGCGCCGCCTGACTGGGCCATGGTTTCAATCAGTATAACCCCCGGCACCACCGGATACCCGGGAAAATGCCCGGCAAAGAAAAATTCCTTCTCGGTAAACACATGTTTGGCGACAATCGTATCCTTATCGGCGCTGACAATTTCGTCAACAAACAAAAACGGCGTCCGGTGGGGCAATAAACCTTCAATTTCACTCATTATGTACTCCTAATTATACTTCTTGAACACCACGACCCCGTTATGTCCACCGAACCCGAGGTTCCCCGACGCGGCCGCATTAATGGTACCGTACTGCACCTTGTTCGGCACATAGTCCAGATCACATTCCGGATCGGGATTGTCCAGGTTGATGGTGGGGGGGAAGAACCCTTCCCGTATAGCCAGGATGCAGGAGATGGCTTCGATGCCGCCGCCGCCTGCGACACAGTGGCCGGTCATACTCTTGGTGCTGGAGATTTTGAGCTTCCGGGCGTGATCCCCAAAGGCGTACTTGATCATTTTGGTTTCGGTAACATCGTTGATTTCCGTGGAGGTGCCGTGGGCGTTGTAGTACTGTACTTCTTCCGGCTTGAGCCCCGCGTCTTCCAGCGCGAGCTTGATGGCCCTGCCGCCTCCTTCGCCGGAAGGGTCCGGGGAGGTGATGTGATAGGCGTCGGCGGTACAGCCGTAACCGGCGAATTCCGCAAGGATCTTTGCCCCCCGGCCTTTGGCATGCTCTTCGCTTTCCAGTACCAGAACCCCGGCGGCTTCGCCTAAGACAAAGCCGTCACGGTC
>BOBW01000186.1 GCA_026002595.1 Spirochaetia bacterium
TCTTCCTGTAACGCCAGCCGGCGTCCCCCCTGAAGAGGAGCAGGTCCCGTTCCTCCCGTTTTGCCGCAAGGGCCTTTGCCGCAACGCTGCGGGATTGGGACCAGGCGTAACCTTCATACCAGGCATATTCCGGGGAAACCTTAATCCGATCCCGGTGATCCACGGTATGCAGGGAAGCTACCAGTTCCCGCTGGAGTACTTCCCCGATAATACGCCGGGAGGCCGGAAGGGCGGAAACATCAAAGGAAGTGACACAGAGCACCCATTCACCGTTATTGATTGGCTGATCAATAACTTCTTCCTTTTTGCCCGAGGCAAAAATATTTGCAAGGGAAAGAGAAAAAATAATGATGTTGAAGAAAAAGCTCCCCTTACTCAATCCCATTCCCCTTGCCCTTTAATTGGAAGCATTGTTCTGCCAGGCGAAACGGAGGTACTCCTCAATGAAGGGATCGATGTCGCCGTCCATCACCGCCTGAATATTGCCCATTTCGGTCTTGGTCCGGTAATCCTTCACCATGGTGTAGGGCTGGAACACATAGGACCGAATTTGATTCCCCCAGGAAATATCCTTTTTCTCCTGGGCGAATTTTTCGTTTTCCTTTTCCTTTTCCTGCCGGTAATATTCGTAGAGCCGGGACTTAAGGATACTCATGCCGATGGCCCGGTTCATGGTCTGGCTCCGCTCGCTCTGGCAGGCCACCACGATCCCCGTAGGGAGGTGGGTAAAGCGCACCGCGCTGTCGGTCTTGTTTACATGCTGGCCCCCGGCGCCCCCGGAACGGTAGGTGTCCACCCGGAGATCCTCAGGCCGGATATCAACTTCAATGGTGTCGTCGATCACCGGGAAGAGGTACACCGAGGCAAAGGAAGTATGCCGCCGGGCATTGGCGTCAAAGGGCGAAATCCGCACCAGCCGGTGCACCCCGCTTTCCCCCTTGAGGTAGCCGTAGGCATAGTCCCCGTCAATGCGGCAGGTGGCGGACTTGATCCCCCCCTCCGCGTCCAGGCGGTCAACTTCTTCCGCCTTAAAGCCTCGCCGCTCCGCCCAGCGCAGGTACATCCGGTAGAGCATCGATGACCAGTCGCAGGCCTCGGTGCCCCCGGCCCCGGCGTGGACCGTGAGGAAACAGGCGTTCTTGTCCACTTCCCCGCCCATGAGCTCATAAATATTCTGTTTTTCATACCGGGCGGAAAGCTCCTTGAGAGAAGCCTCGATCCCCGCGCCTTCGCTTTCGTCCCCGGCTTCGGCGGCCAGTTCCCAGAGGACCTCCAGGTCCTCAATCTCCGCATGAAGGGATTTCCAGGGCTCGTACCGGTTTTTAAGGGACTTGAGTTCCCCCATAAGCTTTTCCGCGGCCGGGGCATCGTTCCAGAAGCCCGGTTCCCCGGCTTTGGCCTCAATTTCCGCTATCTTGTTCCCAATGGACGGACGCCCCTCATTAGGCCGGTCAAAGACGCCCCCAGGTTTCATTTATACGGCCCTTCAATTCCTGAAGGGGATTTCCCAATTCTGATAACAGCATTTTCTCTCCTAATTATAGATAGAGTACGAAAAATAAGGGAAACTGTAAATGGAGCGGCGGGTAATGTATAGAAAAATACGGCCGATATTATATAATAATGATGATGAAAAAACACGGTCCAACGCCGTTTTTGGGGACACTCATTTTTCTTGCCACCCTCTTCCCCGCAGGGGTCTTTTCCCAGGCAGAATCCCCCCATGTTTCGGATCTTCGGGCGGAAGTGAGGGGCAACCTTATCCGTCTTACCTGGAAAGATTCCCCGGAAGCCGCAGGGTCGGTGTTTATATACCGCTCGGATTCCCCCTTTAATGCCGTTGATTTGACATCGGGGCAGATGCGGACTGAGGAAGTGCCTTACGGAGCGGAATCATACATTGATGAAACAGAAAGCAGCGGATGGATTTACTATTTTGTCGCCGCCAGTAATGCCGGGCGGCAGGGCGGCAGGGCGGGGGCCAATGGGGTATACACTGCCATTATGCCCCTTAATAATACGATTGCGGTAAATGTCCGTTTTGAGGAGATGGAATTTCCGGCCCCTGCGGCAACCGGTTTCTCCCGCTCTCCCCTGGGGATATCCGGCCTGAACGCGGTAATAAACGGCGAAGGAGTTACCATTTCCTGTGAGCTGAATGACCGCACCCGGGATACCATCCTGTACCGGAGCGTTCAGCCCATAGGGGGGCCTGAGGATCTTCTGCGGGCCGTGATTGTTCAGTCAGGTCTTTTCCCTCCCTTTGTTGATTATCCGGTTCCGGGAATTCCCTATTATTACGCGGTCATTTTTGAGGACGATCTGTCCCGGGGCGCCGTGGAGATCATCCCGGGAACTAACGCCACCACGGAAGCAATAACGGTAAATACCCGGAGCGGCCGCATAGGCCTTCCGGGGACCAATACGGAACTC
>BOBW01000187.1 GCA_026002595.1 Spirochaetia bacterium
TTACCCCCGAAATCGCCGATGAAATAAAGCGATTTCAAAAAAAATCATCACCCGAACTGAAACAGGATAATTTTAAGGAAAAAAATGAAAAATCCGCTGAACAGGAAAGGGATGAACGTATTAAAAGAACCATTCAAGCGAAAGAAGATAAGATCAAAAACGATGGCAGGCTGTCTTTTTCTACATGGCTTGATCCTGAATATGCCATTGAAGCCTTCTTTTCCTTTCTCAGAGAAAGACCCGATTTGTTATCCTGTATAAAAAGACTACACCTTAACTATAGATTCCTTAAATCAACAGAAGGCCTGATTGATCTTGATTCCCTTGAAGAACTACATTTGTCTTTTGAAGGGGATGATAGCACTGAATTACCTGACTATATTATCGAATCTCCCTGCAAAAAAGAAATATCTATGCATAATATCAAAATATTGCCGGCATGGGTAGCAAATGTAAAAAACCTTAGATCATTGCGTCTAATCAGATCTCCACTTTCTTCATTGCCGGAAGAATTTTTTAATCTGCCTTCCCTGGAAAAGCTTGATCTGAGCTATACCAGATTAAAAGAATTCCCCGCCGGATTAACGAAGATGAAATCTCTGAAAGAGATAAATCTGCTTGGACTTCCGGTTTACGCAGATCAAATACCTCCTGAATTGTCCCCGGATATAAAACTGTCTTTATCGGGAAATCTTACCGTCATTCCTGATCATACGCCGCTTTTTTATGAAGACTATGTTTCCGTCTATCATAAAATCGTAAAGATGACCTACGATTTTTCCAACAGAACCCGCAGGGAAGGGCTTTTATCGTTAGAAGAAGATTTGGAAGAAATAAGGAGAGATGATATATACCATATAGGACTCCGCCTTGTGGTGGAAGGCACTGACGTTAGTATTATTGATGATATTCTGTCCAATTTGATAGAGCATGAAACCGACCATTACAAAAAAATACTCAAATGTATTATTCTGGAGGCGGTGCTTTCCATACAGGCCGGAGATAAAACTCTGTGTATTATTTTGAAGCTGAACTCCCTGGCAAACATCAAAAATGATCCGGTTACCGCCGCGATTGCGGGCTATTTTATGGGTGAAGAGGAAGATGCTCTTACTGCCCTGCTGGAAAAAATAGCAAAATTGGATACCCCTGCACCAAAAGCCGGAGAAACAGAAATATTTCGTTTTATAAAAAGAGCCGTAATGATGAAAGAAACAGCACAGCGAGAGGGCCTTTTAGCGCTTGAAAAAAAAGTGATACGCGAAAAGGGCTGTCTGGATATTTTTGAGTATGGTATTTCTCTGCTTGTTGATCAGTATGATGTTGAATTTATCAAAAAAATACTTAATAATTTGGTCAACCATGAAACCGAACCGGCAATGAAAACTCTGGCGCTGATTAAAAAAGAGGCTGTCCTGTCCATTGCGGCGTGGTGGGAAAACCCACGTATTTTGGTAATGAAACTGGTATCGCTTTTTAAGGATAATTTTGACGGACTGGATGAGATTTTGTAAAGGCGTAACTAAATAGTGCCTTGGCACCTGTTATACCATTTGTATACTCAAGGTGTATGAAAACAGCAATTTCTAAGTTTTCCCCGGCATAGTCTGGGAATGCTACTACATAGACCTTTTCCGGATTCAAATCGAGCCCGGCGTTTTTGGAAGAAATATTCTCAAAATCTATTGACAGAAAACCATTTTCCCATCATACTCATGGTTATATTATAACCGGTGGTCATAAAAGGAATGGGGGTTATGAGCATACAGGAACGGCGGGAACGGGAAAAGGCTGAACGAAAGACGCTGATCATGCGCTGCGCCAGGGAACTGATCCTCGAATACGGTGCGGAAAAAGTCAGTATGCGGGACATCGCCAAGGAGACCGAGCTCTCAAAGGCCACCCTGTACCTGTATTTTCCCAGCAAGGAAGAGCTGTTCCGGGAAATATGTATCGAATTGGCGGTCCGTTTTACCGAATATGTCCAAGCCCGGCTGAGTCCGGGGCTTTCTGCCCTGGAGGCCTTCAAGCTGTACTGGAAGAGTTATGTGGATCTTTTCAGCCAGTCGGATGACATGATTATGCTGTTCAATATGCGCCGTTATCTGGCGCCGGAGTATCCCTTTATATCAATAGAAGAAAGTCCCGATTCCGCCGCCGGACCGGCTTACCGGTACTTTAACATGATCAAGCATATGATTGAACAGGGAATTGCCGAAGGGGTCTTTGAACCGGATACCAATGCGGCCATGTTTTCCCATACGGTACTATCGCTGTTTTCCCTGATTGTGGAAAATGCCGCTAAATTTTCCGGCGCTTCCGAAAATGCAAATCCCAATATCATCGGTGAAATGAAAAACATGTTTCAGATAATGCTGCGCGGTATTGCCAGGGAAGGGGTTGATCGGTCCTTGCTGGTGCTTG
>BOBW01000188.1 GCA_026002595.1 Spirochaetia bacterium
CCGGAATTGGAAGTTCCCAAACAGATCATTTTCAAAAATATAAACGACCGGGCAAAAAATAATGGGATGTTTTTTGTTTACGCCCAGCCCAAGGGCGAACGGCTTGACGCTTTGGCTGAACGGGCAGAACAGACCATGAACAAACGTTTTATCAATTCCGGGATCGCCGAATGTTTCTCCGAAAGTCTTGTTTCCTCTGTTGATACGGGTATTCTGGATTATAGTCTGGAACACGGTCAGGCCGATGCCTGCCGTCAGGCGCTTAAAGCCTGCTTTAATGAAATTGCCGGAAAAGACTCATTCTATCCTGAATTGAGCCCCTTTTTCAGGCAGATAGTCCTGCTCCTTATCAACAAATACACAGCCCACAAGATCCCGATCCCGGATTCGCTCAAGACGGAATTTTCTCTCTTTGCCCTTTGCCGTTACCCTACCCTGGAATCCCTGCATACCCGCCTTAACGGCATGATCCTGTCTCTGGCCCAGAAGATTGGAACCCAAGGGAGAAGCGGGGAACTCATTCCCGAAGTCTGCGAATTTCTTAAACAGCATTATGCGGAAGAACTTACCCTTATTGATTTGGCCGATCATTTTTATGTTTCCCCGCCCTATCTAAGCAGACGTTTCAAGGAAAAAACGGGCCTTACCTTTGTGGAGTACCTTGAGGACATCAGAATGGACAAGGCCCGGGAATACCTCCTCAATTCGGAGGCCCCGATAGCCGATATTTCAGAACAAGCCGGCTACCTGTATCCCGCCTATTTCGCAAAGGTGTTTAAAAAGAAATACAATCTTTCGCCCAGCGAATACCGGCTCAAAAACAAACTATAGCGGCTTTTCAGGGCCTTCAATACAACCCGCTTCCATTAGGGCGATATAAGAAAGAAGCCCGCCCCAGTGGTAAAATTTATCGCTGTTTTTAACATCGCAGCCTTCGCCGGTATCACCGTTAAAGTTTTCATGCACATGGCCTTTTTCGAGCCATTCTTTCAGGATAAGGTTTTTACTTTTTTCCGCCAGGTCTTTGCAGGGTTCTTTGAGCCCGTAACGGCGCATGGCAAGGTAGGCAAGAAAATTGGTAGGCGCCCAAATGCGTCCCCGCCAATAATCCTGATCTTTATAGGCCGGATCATTGCGGGCGCTCATGGGGATTATATACTCCCCAAAAAGTTCTTCTGTGTTATAAAAATGCTCCTTCATCATCCGCTCTACCCTTTCTTTGGGGACTTTATCCGAATAAAGAGCATAAAAATTAGTAGCAGAAATACGCCTGCTGAATTCGCCGGTATCGCTGCGCTTGTTGCAGTAAAGCCCGAATTCTTCGTCCCACATTTCCTCAAGGCCGGTCTTTGATTTGGCAGCCCTTTCTTTAAGCTCGGCGCCTTCGCTCCTCCCGATAATGGCGGCAATTTCTGCAAGAACTTCGCAGTCCATAATATAAAGCCCGGTCAGCCCGACATCGGCCAATTCCATCATGTGGGTATTTTTGTTGAAGGGTATATCATCATACATGGGGGAATTATCCAGCCCCGATTCAAGGGCCGCGCCGAGAAGATCATTTATGCCTGAAGTTTCCCAATGCTTCCCATTCTTACCTTCATAAGGATCGGAACCCCAGCAGAGCTGGCCGTTTGCAAGCATGCGGTGTCCGGCAAACCAGCGGTTCCAGATTAAAAGATCCTCAAAGACATATTCAAGAATCCATTTTTCTTTATATTTCCGGTAAAGCTCGCGGAAAACCATGGAACCCACGGGGGGCTGGGATCTGTCCCGGCTTTTGTCATCATCGGCGGCGCCGAAATTGGGAATAAAGCCCGCCTCGGTTTTTTCATGGGTGATGGCGATGGCATTTGCATAGGCCAGTTCCTTGTTCTCCGCCGATGCAATAAGGGCGGAAAAATAAGTATCCCAGTCAAAAAGCACATAACCGCCCCAGTTAATATTCCAAAGCCTTGAAACAGGCGAACATATCTGATCATTCTCAGGCTCATAAATAGTGTCCCAGGCAAGGCAGGTACGCATGGCATTATAAGCTTCCGCAAGGCCGCCGTATTTTCCGCAGCCTTCAATAACCTTCTTCTTCTGTTTTTCCATAAGGGCTTTTAATTCGGCGGCGCTTATGCGTTTATCCGTGGAAATTGCAACAGGGCCGGACAACTCTACCGAAAGGTAGGGGTTGGTAATACCTGTGTTCATCTGCCTGCCGGGTTTACCGTCGGTAAAAATTTCCAGGTTTCTGCCGGGAGTTTTGGCAAAGAGCCGGCCGTCTTCGAGAAAGACATGACCGCTCTTGTTCCAGAGTATGGCCGCCGAGATCAAAAGAGCCGGAGGTCTTTTACCAATCGTAATTGGCGTAACAAGGATGTATTGATTATTGTCAACAACCGTGCTTTG
>BOBW01000189.1 GCA_026002595.1 Spirochaetia bacterium
CGCTTGAAGCAACTCATCCGCGGCAGCACGATCTTCAAGATTTGCCAGGGAGGGCCCCGTCCGGTAGGCCCCCTCGGAGAGGCTCAGGGGTATTTGATATGCCGGGGTCGGTTCCCCGGCGAAGGTCCAGGCGGCATAATCCGCTGCGGAATCCCGCAGCGCCGCCAGCGGGTTATCGCTCTTCAATGTTTCTGTCAACGCTATGCGGCGGGGGAAAATAAAGGAAGCGAAGATACGTCCGGGGATTTCCTTTTTAATTTTACGGGATTCAAAGCCGGGGAGGACCAATTCCAGGGTATGATCCCCCTTGGGGACAAAGAATTTGCAGGGGGCGGTTCCCATGTAGACCCCGTCCAGGCGCACCGCCGCGCCCCAGGGTTCGGATTTTACCGCAATAACGCTGCCCGGCCGGGAAAGGCCGGGAAAAATCAGTATAAAAAAGAGGATAAGGAGGATCGCCGCGCCGTAAATAACACTGAGCCACACCCCGGGACGCAGCCCCAACAAGGGTTTCAGGTGAACCTCGTCTTCTTCCAACATTAGGGCATTATAGGATTCCCCCTTCGCCCTTGTCAATAAAGGTCCTTCATGGTAATTTTCTGGGTAATGGTTCAGGAACTTGATTTTTTTGACCGTGTCCAGGCCCTTACCGAGGCCTGTTTGACCCGGAGACGCGGCAAGCGCCGGATAAGAAAGGAAAAACAGAAGGTCAAAAATCCCGTTCTTGACTGGATTGAGGCATTTCTCTGGGCCGCCGGCATGGTACTCCTTGCCAATCAATACCTCCTGCAGGCCTACCAGATACCATCGGGCTCCATGATCGACACCCTGCTTATCAAGGACCGGATCTTTGTCAACAAGATCATCTATGGCCCGGAATTGCTTCCCGGCCTTTTAAAACTGCCCAGCCCCATCAAGCCTGAGCGGAACAAGGTCATCATCTTTGAAAATCCTTCATATATATCCCGGGGGCCGGCTTTTGATATTGCCCATCGGATCATATATATGCTCACCCTTTCCCTGGTTGATATTGACCGGGATGAAAATGGGGACCCAAAGGCCCAGTTTCTGATCAAACGGGCGGCGGGGATGCCGGGGGACCGGTTTATCATTGACCGGGGGGATATGAAGATCCGTTTTGCCGGGGAAGATCATTGGGTTGATGAGATCGATTACCAGGCGGAGCGGGGATGGAATCACCGTTTAAGCCGTCTTATGGATAGGGATGCCTACCCTGCGCTGGAAGCGGCGGGGAAGGCGGAGGCCTATATCGACATGGGCTTGAATCCCCCGGAATACCTTCGGTCCGCAGCGGCGGGGGTGGGTAATCTGCGCTATGCCGATTCCCTTGCCCATGAAATGGCCCGGCTTGAAACGCTGCGGGGGGCCTTTCCCCATGACCGGCGTTACGGGATGGTTCTGTCCCGGCTTTCCCAGGGCTGGTATGTGAGCGAGGGCCGTATCTTCCCCCTGGGGGACAACCGGGATAATTCACGGGACGGCCGGTATTTCGGTCCCGTGCGGATCGCCAAGGTGCTGGGACAGGGGGCGCTTATTTATTGGCCCCTGCAACGGGCCGGGCCCATACGGTGAACGCTTTATTAAGGGAAAAAGATGTTTGATAAACGGCGGCCATTATCTTATAAGGAGCAAAAAAACCAGCGCCATCAATTACGGTGGATTCTGCTTTGGTTTCTTGTCCTTTTTGTGATATACAATGCCCTTACTTCATTCTTTTTTTCCATGCGGGTGTTGGAGAATGATACCATGCAGCCGGGGCTCCGTGCGGGGGACCAGTTCATCTTTTCGTCCTATGCGGTGCATTCCCTCCTTGCGGACCTGAATATTCCCGGAGAGTCTACCCCCTTTAAGCGGGGAAATATCGTGCTGATTGATATGTCCCGTAAAAATCCGTTGTCCCTGCCTGCCCGGCTCCTTGACGGGGTGGTCCGTTTCTTTACCGCCCAGCGCATCAGCCTGGTGTCCGGTGAGGACCATTTCTATGTAAAGCGGGTGATCGGCCTTCCGGGTGATGAAATTACCATGACCAACTTTGTGGTCCGCATACGGGCAAAGGGAGACTCCTTCAATCTTACCGAATTTGAACGATCCGAGCGGCCCTATGTCCCGACCATCCCCCAGGTTCCCGCCCTCTGGGATGAATCGATCCCCTTCTCGGGCAATATGGACCGGATCATTCTGGGGGAAGACGAATGTTTTGTCCTTTCCGATGACCGGAGCAATACTAATGATTCCCGTACCTGGGGGCCGGTCCCGGTGGAGATTATCACCGGGAAAGTCCTTTTCCGCTACTGGCCCGTCACCCGGCTGGGAAGACCCTGAAAAGTTATACTTGAAATTATTATAATTTGAAGTATA
>BOBW01000190.1 GCA_026002595.1 Spirochaetia bacterium
CGGGGTAGAGATTCCCTGTATCGGCTTCGGCACCTGGCAGACACCCGACGGGGATGTGGCGGTTTCTTCGGTAAAGGCGGCGATTCAGGCGGGCTACCGCCACATCGACACCGCCGCCATCTACGGCAACGAGGAAAGCGTGGGCCGGGGGATCAGGGAAAGCGGGGTTAACCGGAAGGAACTCTTTATCACCACCAAACTGTGGAATGCCGATCACGGCTACGAGACCACCCTTAAGGCTTTTGATTTAAGCCTGAAGAAGCTGGGCATCGATTACCTTGACCTCTACCTGATCCATTGGCCCAACCCGATCAAATTCCGCAGCAACTGGCAGGAAGCCAACGCGGGAACATGGAAGGCCTTTGAGGAACTCTACAAGGCGGGAAAGGTCCGCGCCATCGGGGTCAGCAATTTCCACGGCCGCCATATTGACGCCCTGTTAAAGACCGCAACTGTTGCCCCCCAGGTGAACCAGATCCGGCTCTGCCCCGGGGACACCCAGGACGAGGTGGTTGCATACAGCCGTAAGCACAACATCCTCCTTGAAGCCTACAGCCCCCTGGGTGTGGGGAAAATTTTTGACTCCCCGGAAATTCAGGGCTTCGCGAAAAAGTACAACCGGAGTATCGCCCAGATCTGCATCCGCTGGAGCCTTCAGCGGGGATACCTCCCCCTGCCAAAATCGGTGACCCCCGCGCGGATTGCGGAGAACACCCATGTCTTTGACTTTGAACTTTCCGCGGAAGATGTGGAGAAGATCGCCGGCCTTACGGGCATCGGCGGAACTTCCCGGAATCCGGACGAGACCGATTTTTGATTTTTCAAAAGGTTGTATGCGTAAATAAAACTGCGCATACAACCACGTTAAAAATATTTGACAAAATTATAAAAAACACTATAATAAATACAAAATCGAAGGACGCTTTATGGCAGTAATGAAATTTTTCAGGCAGTTTAAGGACCTTGGCATAAGCGGCCCATTTACCCGCTGGTATGATAAAAATACCCGTGAATATAGACTGGCCGAAATGCAGGGATATGTAACATTTGTGCAGGGTAATGTTTCAGCGATGCCATTTGAGGACAGTATATTTGATTTTATTGTTTGTTCGGCGGCATTCAAGAATTTCAGGGAACCTGTTATGGCAATACGGGAAATGTACCGTGTATTGAAAAACAACGGTATTGCTTTAATACTTGACATGAACCGTAATGCTCCAAAGGAAATGATTGAAGCAGAGGCCGCAAAAACAAGCAGGCCAGGATTTGAACGATGGTTTATGAAAACTACATTCGTTCATCTTTGTAAAAGCGCCTACACAAAAGATGAATTTGAAAAAATAATAAAACAAACGTCCTTTAATAAAACCGATATAAAGGAAATGGGAATAGGACTTTCGGTGTATATATATAAATAAACGGGGAATTATTTATGCTTATTGATGCCCATTGCCATCCCCTGGATCTTCTTGAACATTTTCCCGGCGCAGAGGATGAACGCCGCAGGCTGGGCGTTTTCTGCGCCGCAAGTTCTACCACCAAAGAACAGTTTTTCTGTCACGAGGAATTGGCCAAAAAGGCGCAGGCGGAAAACGCCCCGCCTGTGATCCCCTGTTTTGCCATCCATCCCCAATTGCCCGCATCGGATATGTGGAATGGGGAATTTGCCGATGAGCATTTGGCTTTACTGGAATCTTTGGCAAAAGAAGGGCGGCTGGGCGCCATTGGAGAGGCCGGCTTCGATCTTTATAACCATGAATTCCGAGCCGCGGAAAAACTACAGGATGAAATTTTTGCCGCCCATCTGGAAACGGCGCTGAAATATGACCTCCCCATGGTACTCCATGTGCGCCGGGCCATGCACAAGGTTTTTGCCCACACAGCCGCGCTGAAAAAACTCCCCGCGGTGATCTTCCATTCCTGGCCGGGGACGATAGGGGAGGGGGAATCTCTGCTGCGCCGCGGGGTGAACGCCTATTTTTCCTTCGGCACGGTTATCACCCTTAACCACAAGGAGGCTATCCGATGCTGCGCTGCATTTCCCGCAGAACGCTTGTTGACCGAAACCGATGCCCCCTACCAGGGCCTGCGGGGCGAGGCCTTTTCCCGCTGGGCGGATCTGCCGCTGATATTGAAAACCGCAGCATTACTGCGAAAAGATGTGGGGACGCCCGGATCTGATACGGAAGAATTGGAACAAATTGTCGAAGAAAATTTCAAAAGGGCCTTCGGCCGTATTGCGTATACTTAAGAAGAATTTAACCACAAGCTGCCCTACGGGCAGCACCACACAGACGACACGGACAAAAAGGCAAGAAATCAAGCAAA
>BOBW01000191.1 GCA_026002595.1 Spirochaetia bacterium
TCGCCGGAAGATTTAATCAATCCCGCCGGTTATGATTTTGTCAAGAATTCAATGAACGCACTTGAGGCCGCATTAACGGACGTTTCTTTTCCAGAAAGCCGGAACACTTCCAGTGCCCGCAGGATGCGGTATTCATCGTTAATATGGATTCTGTGGGCGCTTACCGGGTCGCAACGGGCCAGTTCTTCCATCAGGGCGGGGGCGCCCCGGTTCTGCAATTCCTCTTTTAAGGCATCCCGTATCCCGGCGTCCGAAGGGGGCGCGGCGGGGAGGCCCAGGATAAAATTTTTGAGATAAAAGCCCGTGCCCCCGGAAACCACGGGCAGCGCGCCCCGGCCGGCAATTTCGGCGCAGCAAAGGTCTGCCAGGCGGACAAAATCCCCGGCATGAAACTGTTCATCGGGGCTGCGGATATCAATAAGATGGTGGGGAATTCGGGCCCGCTCCGCCGGAGAAGGCTTGGCGGTACCGATATCCATCCCCCGATAGACCTGCATGGAATCGGCGGAAACGATCTCTGCCCTGCAGGGGGCATCGGCGTCAAATAGACGCTTAAGAACTTCAGTTTTCCCCGATGCTGTGGGGCCAAAGAGGATCAGGACCGGGATAGGGGACATTGAGGGCAAAAGCTTATTGAACGTCCAGACGGAATTCGATTTCTTCGGTAAACACCTGCCGGGCAGCCAGGGACACCACCTTGCCGTCATTGTCCTCAATTTCGGGGTCCTTCAGCATGGAAAGCTGATAGGACCGGCGGGAGGCGGCGGAGGTAATTTCATACATGTTCTTATCGTATTCGATCAGTTCTTGCAGGGGGAATATCATAATGATCCAGTCTATAGGAGATGGGCGGGTGTGTAAAGCCCCCCACGCGTGAGACATCACGGCCCATTAGTACTTATTGATTTCAGTATTCAAATAGACCTACACTCAAGGCATCTGATTATGCAGAATCACATCAATTTCCTTTCCCAAAACGGATAGAATTTTCTCTTTTTTCTGTTGAATTTCCGCTTCCTTTTCTTCCGGCAGCAGGTTAACCCGCTGAAAGAGCGCCAGGGGGTCAACATCCAGGGCTTCGGCAATCCGTTCTATGGTCGAAAGTTTGGGCACGTTCCGGTAAATTTCCATCAATCCGATATAACTGGTCGCCGTATTACAGGCCTCCGCCAATTTTTCCTGGGAAACCCCCTTTTCCTTAAGGAGGTTTATACAAAAACAAATATCAAAATTGTTGATCCGGCAAATCCCGGGAACAATTTGGAAAATACGGAGTATAAAGACGAAATACGCGGCAGGGGGAATACTACGTGGGGGCAGCCTAAAAAGCCGTACCGGATAAAATTTAAAAACAAGACATCCTTATTTGGTTATGAACAGGCAAAAAGCTGGGTATTATTAGCCAATTATCTTGACCCAACCTTAATTATGAATACCCTCGCCTTTGAACTGGGCGTCCGATTCGGCCTGCCGTTTACCAATCACTATCAGCATGTGGATCTCGTTTTAAATGGTGTGTACCAGGGAAGTTACGTGCTTACCGAACAGGTGCAGGTAGGCAAAGGCCGGGTAGATATTGATGAAGACGATGGCTTTTTGGTTGAATTGGATGTGTACTATGATGAAGATCCCAAATTCAGAACCGATTTATATCAGCTTCCCGTCATGGTTAAGTCGCCGGAAGATTTAATCAATCCCGCCGGTTATGATTTTGTCAAGAATTCAATGAACGCACTTGAGGCCGCATTAACGGACGTTTCTTTTCCAGAAAGCGGATACCGTGATTTAATCAATATGGATACCTTTGTCGATTTTTTATTGATAAATGAAATCGTAGCTAATGGGGAACTCGGCCATCCCAAAAGTACCTATATGTATAAAGATGCAGGGGCCGCAAAAATCAGCATGGGGCCTTTATGGGATTTTGATTGGGGCTTTGGAAGTCCAGGCAATTATTTTAACTATACTGATTATAGAAGCGGCCGACATAGTTTCTTTCAGCGTTTTTTTGACGATCCTGTTTTCTCTGTAGCATATAAGGCGCACTGGAATGAAAATTTAAGCGGGATAATCAACATAGGGCCGTTTATTGATGAAATGGCGGCCTCTTTGGAAAAATCACAGGCCCTAAATGCCAGAAGGTGGGGGGCCGTCGATTATGCCCAGATAATATCAAGGATGAAAACCTGGTGGATGCAGCGGATGGTCTATTTGAATACTGAAATCAATAAGTACTAATGGGCCGTGATGTCTCACGCGTGGGGGGCTTTACACACCCGCCCATCTCCTATAGACTGGATCATTATGATATTCCCCCTGCAAG
>BOBW01000192.1 GCA_026002595.1 Spirochaetia bacterium
GGGTTGATGGATACCATTTGGGCCCTCGCCCTGGGGGGCGGGTTTGGGGTATTCAATGTTATCCTGATGGTAAACTTTTTTCGCAATCTGCCCAAAGAATTGGAAGAGGCGGCCTTGGTAGACGGGGCCGGCCCCTGGTATATTCTGATAAAACTGTTTATTCCCATATCAAAACCGGTTATCGCAACCATATCGCTTTTTCTGGCGGTTGGTCTGTGGAACGAATTCTTTAACGGATTGATACTCATGTCACGTCCTGAACGTTATCCGCTGCAAACATATATACAACAGCTGGTGGTTAAACTTGATACCGCTACCATGACCACCGAGCAGCTCATCACCTATAGTCTGCTGTCAAACCGTTCCCTTAACGCCGCAAAGATATTTATAGCGATGATACCCATACTGATAATATATCCGTTTTTGCAGCGTTATTTTGTAACCGGTATTACCCTGGGTTCTGTAAAAGAATGAACGATAAAACCAACACGGCATTTATCCTGGAAACAAATAAGGACAATCAGCTTGTTTCCATCAGGCACAAACAGGATCCCTATAATATGAATTGGCTCAATCGGCAAAATTCCTGGGGCCGCCTTGTATTTCCCGAATCCATAAACGCGGGGATCGATCGCTCATATACTGAAAAAGGTAATTTGAGAGAGACCTATACTTTCTCAAACCATACCGGTTTTGATGTTTTTGTACAAAAAAACGAAGCCGGTATATATACGCCCCTCGCTGATTCTTATCCCTCGTCGGCTGTATGTATGAAAGAGCGCTGCCATGCGCATGTCTGGTGCGGGAAAAGCACCGCCTACCTCTACGGCTTGCGTATGGGCGGCGAAGCTCCGCATTTGGGCATGGTTCTGACCGCGGGAAAACTTGACGGGTACAGCATTGAAAGGGATCTTAGTAATAAAAGCAATGACCGGGGAAGCCTTATCCTCCATCCCGAAGCTTTCTGTCTGCCTCCCGGTGAACAATACACTATTACCTGGGAACTGTTTTGGTTCAATGATGTCGATCACTTTTTCAAAATCATTTCAGAATATGAAAATATAATTCTTGTTTCCGCTTCACGGTATGTTTGTTTTTTGGGTGAAGAAATAGAATTTGAAACCCGATACAAAAACAAATCCACCAAAGAAAAAACAGTACCACAAAGTATCGGAGAAGAAATCCGGGACATCGAAATTGACGGTTTCAGGACCGTGGCCCGAACAGTAACGCTGCCGCCGATTGAGGATTTGGCGCGGGCCCGGTGCGCTTATATTGTCGAAAAACAACAGTATCACAATAAAAACAGCCGCCTTGACGGGGCTTTTCTTGTTTACGATACCGAGGATGAATGTATCTATTATTCTCATTTACATGATCATAATGGCGGCAGGGAACGTATCGCCATGGGTGTACTCCTGGCGGTGTGGCTGCGGCATGAAAAAAAAGCCGGGACGGAAGCGGGATTGGCGCTCTATACCGAGTACATTTGCCGGGAATTGTTTGATGAAGAAACCGGCACGGTATTCAACGATATAACGCGTAATAACGATTGGCATCGTTTGTATAACTATCCCTGGATGGCGATCTTTTTTATGGAGCGTTTCAATCTCTATGGGGATACAATTGATTTACGGCGAATGCATAAAATACTAAGGGCCTATTACGCCAACGGAGGAGCCGGTTTTTATGCCATTGGTATTCCCATGTGGGAATCAATAGAGCTGCTGCGGAAAAACAACATGAAAACTGAAGCCGAAGAATTACTTTCCCGCTACCGGGAACACGCGGATATACTGGTAAAAAACGGCCTCTTGTATCCCAGCCATGAAGTAAAATACGAACAAAGTATTGTCGCTCCGGCGGTAGCTTATTTGCTTCAGGCCTTTATCTTAACCCAGGATGAAAAGTACCGTGCCGCCGCCGAATCGCAGATGAGGGTACTGGAACTGTTTAATGGCCGTCAGCCGGATTACCATTTATATGAAACCGCGATTCGCCATTGGGACGGGTACTGGTTTGGAAAACGAAGGATGTTCGGCGACACTTTTCCCCACTATTGGAGCGCCTTGACCGGGAACGCCTTCGCGTTATACGCGCAGATTAACAACAATCCCCTGTATACGGCCAAAGCGGAACATTCCCTGCGGGGTGTTCTTGGTTTGTTCCGGTCTGACGGCGGCGCGTCATGCGCCTACATGTACCCGGAGACCATAAACGGCGTACGGGCCGGATTTTACGATCCCTGGGCCAATGACCAGGATTGGGGGCTGTACTATTATCTTAAAAACCGGGACTTCGTGCCGCCTGGTATA
>BOBW01000193.1 GCA_026002595.1 Spirochaetia bacterium
GCCGCTAACCTTCAGCTTCTCGGCGGCAGCGGCGGTCCCGGCGCGGCCGGCGGCTCCGGTTCAGGCAGTTCCTATGGCGGGAGTGGTTTCGGCGGCGGGTCCTATAACCAGGGCTCAGGTTCCGCAAGGAACGGGTCACAGGAGGCTCCGCCTTCCCAGGAAGGTCCGGCCGGCGGTTCCGATGACGGTTTTGCCGACGATATTCCTTTTTAGGAATACAAAGATTTTTTAGGAGTTACAATAATGTCTGACGAAAAATATATGGAAGAACGCGAGCGCTCCCCCCGGCAGGATAGGGGGATGGATGGGTTGATGGACGGCCGGGACGGTGATGACCGGGGCGGCCGCGGAAAGGGCAAGGTCTTCTTCAAGAAGAAGGTCTGCAAATTCTGTGTCCAGAAACTCAAGATCGACTACAAGGACGCGGATGTGCTGCGCCGTTTCATTACGGAACGGGGAAAGATTTTGCCCCGCCGTATTACCGGCACCTGTGCAAAACATCAGCGCGCCCTTGCGCTGAATATCAAACGGGCCCGCTCCATCGCGATTCTTCCCTTTGTGGCCGACTGATTGGCGGATTTTGTTCCTGAGGATCCTTCCGGGCAGTACGGTATTTCTGTTCTGCCCTGTGTATTGGGCGCGCTTATAAGTGTTGCCCTGATACGGAGCGGCCTTTTGGCCTTCTTTTTTCTGATCCCCCTGGGTGTTGTGGCGGCCTCTTATAACAGGCGGACCGCCTGGGCCGCGGCTTTGGCTGCTGTGGGGATCAATCTGGTCATTTCATTGGGCCTTTCTGTTATAGCCGGGTTTGATTTCGGGGTATTTGCCCTGGATATTTTTTACTTTGCCCTGATGATTGCGGTCTTTGTCTGGACCCTGGCCCCCCCGGCTTCGGGGCCGGATTTTTTAAGGATACGGACCGCCTACCGGCTTGTTATTGCATCGGCGGCCGGGGCTTTGATGTTTCTGGGTATCGCCTATGTGTCGGAGCAAAACAATTCGGGGTTTACGGCCATGCTGCGATCCCAGGCGGAAATGCTGAGTTCCCTTTATATTGCTTCCGCGGGAACCGACGCGGTACAGCAATCCTATCTGGAACAACAGCTGACTCCGGATAAAATCATGGCGGTCATGAATTTTGTTGCCCTCCGGGGGGGCGCGCTGGTTTCCAGCATGATGATGTTCTACATCAACCGTCGGCTGGCCTGTTCCTTTGCGGTGCTGATCCGCCATATACCGCCAAAGCCGGGGCTCCGGGATTTCCATGCTCCCGCTCAGCTTATCTGGGTCCTGTCTTTTTCGATCCTGGGGGTTCTTCTGGCCCAGGTATTAAAGAGCAGCATCCTGGGGATTGCCGCATGGAACATGCTGATTATTTGTGCTATGGTGTATCTGGCTCAGGGCGGCGGGATTGTTCAGTATTATATTGCCCGCCGGAATTTTTCGCATTTTATGCGGCTGATGTTTAATGTGCTGATCATTTTGCTGATCTTTAGTCCGGGAATTAACGCGCTTGCCCTGGGGGCTGTGATCCTCCTTGGCATCGCTGAAAATTGGGCGCCCTTACGGACGCCGAAACCAAACGGGCCGCCGTCTACTCCGGCGGCGTGAACCTGGCGCAGTCATGTTCTTCGCCCGTTTGATATAACCGGCCCTCTTTTTTGAGGGCCGTAAATCAATGCATGGAGAAAATTGCAAAGCAATTTTCTCCCAAGCTCAAATGCGCAGCATTTGAGCAAAGGAGCTCGGTATGAAGGTAATTTTAAACAAGGATCTTGCAACCCTTGGGGAAGAGGGGGATGTAAAGGACGTAGCCAGGGGCTATGCCCGCAACTTCCTGTTTCCCCGGGGCATAGCCCTGCCCTATACGGACAGCACGGTAAAACTTTTTGAATCCCGGAAGGAAGAAATTGAGGCCCGCAAGGCGGAAAAACGGAAGGACGCCTCGGGGCTTAAGGAAAAACTCGAAGCCCTGGAACTTACCATCACCATGCCCGCCGGGGCCAACGGTAAACTCTACGGCGCCGTAACCAGCCAGACCATAGCGGATGAATTCGCCAAACAGGGCCATCATATTGAACGGAAGCGGATCGAGCTTGCGGGAACCAGCTTCAAGAGCGTGGGCAAATACAAGGTCACGGTTAAGCTCTATGAAAGCGCCGCCGCGGAAATAACGGTCACCGTCCAGGGTCAGGTTGAAGAGGCCAAAACCCCCTCCGCCCCCAGCCGACCTTCCCGCCGCAGGCGCGATGAAGAGGCCGCTCCCGCCGCGGAAGGCGCGGCCCCT
>BOBW01000194.1 GCA_026002595.1 Spirochaetia bacterium
AGAAGAACGGCGTACCGAATATGAGTATGAGGGCGAAGGGGATCGGATTCTGGAAAGGGATTATAACGCTGGAACCGTTGAACGGGTGGTCCGAAGGGAGAATAAACGGGAAGTGGAAGAACTGTATATGAACGGCGCAGTAATACTGCGGGCGATCTGGGAAGATGGCCGGAAAATTTCCGAGGAGCGTGTCCGGTGAAGGGCGCTAAAAAAAATTCTCTGGGCTGGATCGGTTTTGTGGCGAGCCGCTATGTACGCCGGGGCCGCAAAAATTCCCCCTCGCCCATATTGGCGATCCTTGGGATTGCCACCGGGGTATTGGCCTTGATAATTATCCTTGCGGTGATGAACGGCTTTCAGCTTGGGTTTATCGAAAGCATTCTGGAAATTTCCTCCTATCATTTGCGGGTCGAAGAATTTCCTCCTGAAAAGGCCGATGAAATCGGGGATCGGGTCCGCTCCCTTCATGGAATTTCCGCAGTGATGCCCTTCCGGGAATTCCAGGGGCTTATCCGGGGCAGGCGGAGCTCCCAGCACGGTGTGGTGATCCGGGGCCTCCCGGCGGACGCCCTGCAGCGGGATTCGGGGATGGCGGCAAAACTTGAATTTGAGTCCGGCGGCTTCAACCTGGAAAATGAGCGTTCCATATTGCTTGGCTCTGAACTGGCCCGCGCCCTTTCGGTGCGGCTGGATGATGAGGTTACCCTCTTTTCCATCGCCGGGCTTTTTGAGGAAGCCGATACCGCCTTGGTGAACACCTTTACGGTGACCGGCATTTTCCGTTCAGGTTTTTATGAATACGATCTGGGCTGGGGTTTTATCAATCTGGAAACTTCTGAGGCCCTGGCCGGATCAAAATTATCTCTGGGGATCAAGCTCCGGGATCGCTGGCAGGATCGGCAGGCCCTGGCCCTGATTGAAAAAAATCTTGCCGGGGAAGCTGCCTTTAATAATATCAAGCTCAGTACCTGGCAGGATTATAACCGGGCTTTCTTCGGCGCCCTGCGCACAGAAAAACTGTTTATGTTTCTGCTGGTGGGGCTGATCTTTATTGTGGTGGGGCTCAACATATTCCAGGCCCAGCGGCGGGCGGTCCTTGAACGCCGGGAAGAAATAGGATTACTGCGGGCCGTGGGCGGCGGGGATACGGCGGTGCGGCTGGTCTTTGTCTGGGACGGCCTTATTATCGGATTTTGCGGCGCGGGCGCGGGGCTCGTGCTGGGGCTTTTGATAGCGTCCAATATTTCATTCTTTTTTACGATCATGGAATCAACGGTGAACTGGATTATCGGGATCATCAATTTTCTTTCAGGTTCCTTTTCAGGAGCTGAGGAATTCGCTGTTTTTTCACCGGCGGTTTTTTACATCAAGGAAATTCCCTCCCGGATTATTCCCCATGAGGTGTTTTTGATTTTTATGTTCGGATTTTTGTCTGCCCTGCTGGCGGCGTGGTTCGCATCGGGAAAGGTAAGTCGTTCAGGTCCTGCGGAGGTTTTGCGTTATGAGTGAAGTTTTGGTTCGTGTTGAAAACATCGTAAAGAATTACATCTCCGGCACGGAGACCCTTCATATTTTGAAGGGGGTGAGCCTTAATATTTTTCGGGGGCAAGCGGTGGCGGTGACCGGCCAGAGCGGCAGCGGAAAGAGTACGCTCCTTAATATTCTGGGCGGCCTTGACCGCACCGATTCAGGCAGCGTTACTGTGGGGGACACGGAAATTACCGGCCTGTCTGAAAGCGCCCTTTCGGCCTACCGGAGCCGCCGGGTGGGTTTCATTTTTCAGTTTCATTATCTGTTAAAAGATTTTACCGCCCTTGAAAATGTGATGCTCCCCGGTTATATCGGGGGGATGAAAAAAAAGGACGCCCTGGAAAAGGCCCGGGCCCTTTTGTCCGATGTGCGCCTTGACGACAGGATTCAGCATTTTCCTTCCCAGCTTTCCGGGGGAGAGCGGCAGCGGGTTGCGGTGGCCCGGTCCATGGTAAACGATCCCGACATGATCCTGGCGGATGAACCCACGGGCAACCTCGATCCCGATAACAGCGCCATGGTTGCGGAGCTTCTCTATGCGGAGGCTGAAAAATGGGGGAAGACCCTTATCGTGGTAACCCATGATGAAAATGTCGCCGGCCGCGCAAAGATTCGTTACAACCTGGAAAGCGGTGTGCTGGTATGAGGACGCCTAAGGTATCAATGGCGGCGGGGGCCGGTTTTTTTATTGCGCTCCGATATCTCTTGGGCCGGGCCCGGGAAG
>BOBW01000195.1 GCA_026002595.1 Spirochaetia bacterium
TAACGCCCCTTCAAAAAAACATAAACGGCAAGGAGAAACCCGGCAATGCCGCACAGTTCAGCCAAAACAGACAAACACCCCCGCAGGACGGCTGCGCTATTAGTCTTTTTCTTTAGGGCGCTTTTTGTCTTCTTGACCATAACTTAACATAACTCCAATTTTTAAAGAAGTCAAATCCACGGCAGAGGCATGAAAGAATTGCTTAACCGGCTAATCCAAAAAAACGGATAAACTTAAGAATTTAACCACGAAAAACACGAAAAACACGAAATTTTGCTTTGAAATTTTTTTCGTGGTTTTCGTGTTCGAACCGAAGGTTCGCTTCGTGGTTTAAATCTTTAGAAATTCTATCTTAATCTGTGAAAATCAGGCGGGGGATAAAAAAGGCCCCATCCGCTTAAGCCGGATGGGGCCCCTTTTCGTCTGGTATCAGACTAGACTAGAAACTCCAGACAAAGTCAACCTGGATATCATTCTGAACCTTCAGGTTGCGGGACTTCCCCGTAGCATCAAGGAGATCCCCATCAGCACCAATGTTTTTGATTCTGTCAAAGATTTCGATACTGGTATTGGGACCGAGAGCAAAGGTGGCGCCTGGTTTTATATAAAGACCATTGCCATCAAGCCAAGCCACGTTGTCAGAACCGACTCTGATATACGGGGTGATAGTCGAAGTTATTTTGTAATCCGCGCCGAGTTCAAAACCGAAGGACAGATCGTCTCCTTTTTCAACTTCACCGGAGTGCTCACCTTTCTTTCCCCGATCTTTCTGGGCCTGTGCAACACGGATTCTGCCAAAAGCGGAAAGCGCATCCTTGGCATAGTCAACGCGCGGACCGATAGCAAAGTAACCCTTATCACCGCTTTCCAAACGGAAGTCAACCACAATGTTTAACCCCAGATTGGTAAGCGGGACGTCCACACCGGCAATCAGGTCTATGTAAGGATCATAACCAACAACATCCTTATCCCCCCCATATATTTTTACCGCGGCATCGGCCTGAAACACGGGAGCCTTATACAGGGCGCCGAAAACAATGTTGAAAGCATCGGTAATTGGGTAAGGATTAGCTATGGTGGGCAGCGGAAGCATAAGACCGACGTTAAGACCGTCAATAGGCTTTACTTCAACACGCGCACCCAGTCCGTTATCAAGGTTGGGATCAAAAGCATTCTTGGCGAGGCCGCCCAGTCCCCATGCGTTGGTGTCCATCTGGCCGCCGACTACCCGAACCTTATTGTTAAAGAGATTCGCATAGCCTTCCGCAAACGGGAGGGATACCGCAGTGATGGGATCAGCAATTTTGTACCCTTCGAGGGTATTACCGTCTTCATCAACAAAAATCATAGATGGGAACCTTGAATCGGGGTTAATCGCCTGCAGTCTGACTGAAAAACCGCCGATATCACTATCGTACTTGAAATTCAACCGGGCGCGGAGTGCTTTTCCGGCATCCATGTTGTGCGCAGAAAAAAAGGTGTCGCCGTCATAGCTCTTAACATTAACACCTGCTTTGACTTCGCCGCCGATTGTCCAGCCATCGCCCAAATCCGCCGCGAACACCCCCCCGGCAACAAAACCAAGGATCAATAGAACACTTAAGATTTTTCTCATTTAAAAAATCCTCCTGGAATCAGTAAGAAGGAAGCAGCCAACGGCTGCCGATCCCCTTCTTTATCTTGAAACTCTTGTTACATGGTAAGTTTCAAATTTCATTTTCAGGATTGCCCGGTGCAATTCATCCATGACAAAACATCAAAATGCTGCTATAATAAGGTCATGATGAAATCATTATTTGTACTTTTGAGTGTTTCCCTTTTGCTGTCTTCCTGCGGAAGCCTGGGTAACAATTCCGGAAAAAGAAATCCGAATTTCCTTGCCGACCGGGACCCCATCGCCATTGGTTCCGTTGCCATGCAGTTTGACAAGATGTTTTCATCTTCCGTTGAAAAAAAGGATGTGGATGTCTGGTTTGATCCCCGTACCGATGCGGTGTACCTCCAGTTCAGGTATCTAACCGGTACTTTCAGGCTGTTCTGGGATAAAGCGAACCGGCTCCAGTTCATTACCGCCCTGGAAAAGTACAAAAAGGATTATGAAACCAAAAATCTGAACCTGAAGGGTAACCGTGCCTACCGCGCATACAACGCCCTGGAAGGCAGAATGGTTTGGGGGCAGTTTTCCAGTAATATTTTCATGAATGCCGAATCCCGGCCCAAAATGGAGCTTGGCTATCAGTT
>BOBW01000196.1 GCA_026002595.1 Spirochaetia bacterium
CCCCGCCCGGTAAACATGCCGTCCACCGCAAGCTTGCTGGTTTCCGATGCGTAAACCTGCTTCTGGCCGGGCTGCTTGAAGATAAAGGAAAGCCCCGAATGGATGCCGAATACGGTCTTAAAACTGTAGGTTTCAGTGATGGGAATATTAATGATGGGGTAAAAATATTCAAGCTTGGTATCGCTCCTGATATATTTTTCATGTTCCCAATCGGGGATGATGCCGTAAAGGCCGAAACGCTGGACGCCGTAGTAGCCCCTGGAAGGATCGTAGCTCAGATCCCGCTGATCCAGGGCCACGGAGGTCCAGAGCGAATTGGCAGGGGTGGGCACGTTATTGTCGTCCCGGAGGGTAGGATCAAAGGGCCGGTAAAGATCAGCATCGTAGGTATTAAGGACAAGCCCGGTCCGAATCCCGCCGCCCACGGAGAGGTTTCCCAGGAAGGTAGCCCAGCGGTAGCCCGTGGAAAAGCCCAGAGACCAATAAAATTGATCGTACTGCATAAGGTAGCTGTTAGGAGGCAGCTTTGAAGCGTTGTAATATTCATCGTAGGAATTAAAACCGTCAGGATAGGCATAGGTTTCATCGCCATTAAAACGGGGGATGCCGTTGTTCATAGCCGCATAGCGCTGGGTATGCTGGAAGGTAAAATCAATGCCCCCGGAAAGGGGAAGCCCGAATATCCACCGGTGGTTGTAGGTCAAAGATACACTCTGGGTATCCGGGGAGCCGTTGACCTCTGCCCCCAGGCTGTTTCCCGTTCCCCTGAGGTTGCGGTCGGTCCATTTAAACATCCCCGATACGGGAAAGGCGTCGGGGTCCGCGGTGCCGGAAAAGGTAAGACCGAACTGTATGTCCGTGGTGGGCTGTTCTTCCACGTTAAAGACCAGATCCATCAGGCTGTCCTCACTACCCGGGGGGGTATCGGGGGCCACCATGGAAAAGTACTGCAAGTTATAGAGGTTCCGCATCGCGTCATAAACCTTGGTCTTGGAGAACACATCCCCCGCTTCCAGGGGAATTTCCCGGAGGATGACATCGGTCTTTGTTTTTTCATTTCCCCGGATGATGATATGTTCAATATGGGCCCGGCCCCGTTCAACGATCCCCATGTTATAGGTAATAATTCCGTTTTTCTTGTCCTCTTCGTTTTCTTCCCGGCTGAAAGAATTGAAGATATAACCGTTTTCATAGTAGAGATCCGCAACCCGCTGAAGGTCCGCCTCCACCTTGCGGGCGTTCACCGTAGTCCCTTTTTTTGAATATATCAGCTTTTCAAGCTGTTCGGTGGAGAAAATCTCGTTCCCGTTAAAGGTAACCCCCCCTTCAGTCATTTACCGCCCGTTTTGAATCCACCCCGGCCCTGTCCCAGATGGAAATCCTTTCACTCATGGGCCAAAACATAACCGGCGCCCCGCAGGAGGGGGAAGATCCCCGTATAAACAACCCCTTTTTGACTTCCGGCGCGGATTTTCTGGCCCAGTTTCAGGTAGTCAGGCGGGGGGAACGGCTGATACGGAATTTTCTCCATCTGGATATGTTCTCCATGCGCACCCAGGTACTGCAAAACTGGATGTTCCAGGCTACCGGACTCCAGGACCCGGTTGACAGGAATAACCCCTTTAGTAACTATTTTGATAATACATCTGTTTCTATAGGTAAGTATTTCGGAGCAGATATGTTTGCCCAGGCCGGAGTGTCCCTGAGGTATGATGCAAACAAGGTAGACTTTGGGGGATATACCCCAGAACTCGATTTTGGTATAGACTTACAGAGCCCTCTGGGTAATTTTCGCTGGAATTTGATACCTGTCCACCCTGAAAGCTGGTATGTAAGCGATATTTCTTTTACCTGGACCTGGAGTATGTCTTTTTAAGGGAGAGTAGATGCGCCGTCTCTTTGTGGTTCTTTTGTCGGTTTTGATTGTGTTTTCAGGTTTTGCCCAGGATGCCGGTGAATGGTACCAGGGAAAGCCCATAAAGGATATTGTTTTCAACGGCCTGCGCCATGTAAACGCCTCTGAACTGGAGGGGATTATGGCCCCCTTTATCGGCAGGCCCTTTGACGACGATGTTTTCTGGGAGATCCAGGGGCGGCTCTATGCGCTGGAATATTTTGATGTGATAAACCCCAGCGCGGTCCCGGCCACTGCCCTGGGTAACGAGGTCATTATCCGCTTTAATGTGACCGAGCGGCCCATTGTTTCCCGGATTACC
>BOBW01000197.1 GCA_026002595.1 Spirochaetia bacterium
TAAGTTCCAGTTCCGCCTCGGTGGGGGAAACCAGATACACCAGATCGTTGTAAGGGGCCAGATACCCTTCCTTGATCACCGGGGGCAGGGATACCTCGTAGTCGATGGTGTCCAGAAGCTGTTCGTAGACATCAAGTTCCTGGGGTGTTTTTTCAAAGGGGGCGGTGGCGGTAAGGCCGATGAAGTACCGGTCCCTGGTATCCAACTGCTTGAGGACGGTCCCCCAAAAACTGGTCAGGTGATGACATTCATCAAAGATGATTGTCCGGCGGTCCTGAAGGGCATCCAGAATCGCACGAGAATTTTTATGCAGCTCCCCTTCGTCTTTAACGCTGACAGACTGGTAGGTGAGGGAAACGAGGTCCGCATTACTAAAGGGGTCGAAGGAAACTTCGATATTGCCGTACCAGGTCCGGCACATCCTGGCCCACTGATCCTGTACCGCCAGCGTGGGGGAGAGGACCAGTGCCTTCTCCCCCAGCCGGAGAAGCAGTTCAAGGCCGATAAGGGTCTTCCCCGAACCGGGGGGCGACACATAGTGAAACTTCCGCTCCCCCAATGAACGCCGTTGTTCAAAATCATCCAGAATATCACGCTGATACTTACGGAATTCTACAAACGAAAGTTTTGTATGAGCAGGCGGCACCAAGGCTGAGACCGGGGAAGAGGGGGACCGCGCTTGAGCCTGTCTGCTTTCCCTGTTCCCCATTTTTCAGCCCTTTATTTTGTCCGCTTGTATTCCTTGATCTCCTGATGCAGCCGCGTCGCCAGTTCCGCTATGGGTACGCGCACCTGTTCCATGGAATCCCGGAAACGCAGTGTTACTGTGTTGTTCTCCTTTGATTCGTAATCAATGGTGACGCAGAAGGGTGTGCCCGCTTCGTCCTGCCTGCGGTAGCGGCGGCCGATGGCCCCGGCCTGATCGTAATCGGTGGCGAAATCTTCCCGCAGTGTGCTGCGGATGTCCTGGGCCATTTCGGCAAGGCCGTCCTTTTTCATCAGGGGGAGGATGGCGGCCGTGACCGGTGCTACGGTGGGGTGGAAGCGGAGCACGGTGCGCCAGTCGTCGTCGTTGCCCTTGTCGGCGACCTTTTCCTCGTCATAGGCATCGCAGAGGATCATCAGCAAAGTCCGGGTAAGGCCGGCGGATGTTTCGATGATGAAGGGGATGTAGCGCTCGTTGTTGTTTTCCTGATCGATGTACTGTAAATCCTTGCCTGAGAATTCGGTGTGCCGGCTGAGGTCGTAGTTGGAGCGGTTGTGGACCCCCTCCAGTTCCCGCCAGCCCATGGGGAAGAGGTACTCGATGTCGTAGGCGTCCTTGGCGTAGTGGGCCAACTCGTCCGGGCCGTGTTGGTGCCAGCGGAGGCTGTCCATCTTGACCCCGAGCTTTTCGTAGTAGGCCCAGCGCCGTTTCTTCCATTCGTTGAACCATTCCACATCCGTGCCGGGTTTGACAAAGTACTGCATCTCCATCTGCTCGAATTCGCAGGTGCGGAAGATGAAGTTCTTGGTGACGATTTCGTTACGGAAGGCCTTGCCTATCTGGGCGATGCCGAAGGGGATCTTCATCCGGTTGGACTGGATGATGTTTTTGTAGTTCACGTAGATTCCCTGGGCGGTTTCGGGCCGCAGGTAGATGATACTGGAACTGTCCTCCGCCGGGCCGATGTTGGTTTTGAACATCAGGTTGAATTTCCGGGTGTCGGTAAGTTCGCCGCCGCATTCGGGGCACTTTTTGGCGGCCAGGTTTTCCGCCGGGATCTGGTCCGCCCGGAAACGGGTTTTACACTTCTTGCAGTCCACCAGGGGGTCGGTAAAATTTTCCACGTGGCCCGAGGCTTCCCAGGTGCGGGGGTGCATCAGGATGGCGGCGTCAAGGCCCACGATGTCATCGTGGAGCTGGGTCATTTCCTTCCACCAGTTCCGGCTGATGCGGTTTTTGAGCTCTATCCCCAGGGGGCCGTAATCCCAGGCGCCGTTCTGGCCCCCGTAAATTTCGGACGACTGAAACACAAAACCCCGCCGCTTTGCCAGCGACGTGATTTTCTCCATAGTGGCCTTACCCTGATATTCTGATACATCGGACATGAATGGTTCTCCAAAAACAGTGATGGCTCGGCGGTTGGTTCCAACGGAAGCGGACTACCCCGAACATGTGGATAGTATATAGAAAGAAGGGCTGAATGGCGAGG
>BOBW01000198.1 GCA_026002595.1 Spirochaetia bacterium
ATGCGGAGCGTCCTTCCATAATCCCCCGGCGGCTTGTGATTTCCGGGGCCCTGCCTGTTGATCGGCGGTTCATCGAAAAAACCTTTTTCCAGCTGCTGGAGGGAAAGCCCCTTGAAGGAGACACCCTTTCGGCCTTTATCGACAGCGTATACCGGACCGGCCACTACCGTTTTATAACCACCCGGACGGACACCCGCGCCGCCGACACTGTCCTTGAACTCCAACTCTACCCCGAAGATTCCCCCCAAACCCTGCTCCTTGCGGGGCTTGCCTATCAGGGGACCCTGTCCGCCGATTCAACCAGTCTCTTTTCAGCCGGGATCAACCTGCAATTCCGGGGACTTACCGGCCCCGGCTCGGCGCTGTCCCTGGGAATTTCCGGGGGAACCCTGCCCAGGGACCTTTCCCTGGATTTTTTATTTCTCCAACCCCTTGCCGCCGGGCTGTTTGTCGGCGCCGATGGGGCCTTCACCCTGTCCCATCTGGCATCACCCCCGGTGATATACAGCGGCCGGGGGGCCGTCAAAATGGGGGCACGGTTTAACGAATATATTGCCCTTAACTTCGGCCCGGAAATTGTGTTTGCAGGGGAAACACAGGAGACGGTCCTTGGTGTTACCGCCGACTTTGGTTTCAATTCCCTTGATTATCAGATCTTTGCCACCCGCGGTGTATACGCAAAGCTTGAAAACACCTTCCTGTTTCCGCTGCCGCCGGACACTTCCCTTATGGACGATGTTGTTTCCCTTGATGTTTCCGTCTCCATTCTCCTGACCCGCTATTTGAGCCTGATCCCAAATGTTTTTGTCAGTTCCGGCTTCAATCTTAATGCCCTACATGGGCCCCTGTTTGGGTCCGGTCCCGTTGACCGGATGTACTTTCCCCACCTTGCGGGAAGGGCGCTTACCGGTACGAATAAAGCCGCCGCATTACTTATCCTGCAATACCAGCCCTGGAAAAATCTGACCATCCTTGGGGGCCAGGCGCTCTTTTCCCTTTCCGGCGCAATCGGCCAAATTACCGGTGACTGGCAGGATTTCCCGGTGAAAGCCCTCATTTGGAACGCCTCCGGTAATATTGGACTGCGGCTCGGAAAAACCTTTGGCCTGCGGTTTCAGGCGGGGGCGGGCAGTTCCTCCGGCGGGCTCATCGCTCCCTTTTTTACGGTTGACATTGGAGCCTTCAGGTATTAGTAAACATTCTTAATTGACCACGGATAAAGATCATTATATAGTTAAAAAAGGGCGATTAATGAAAACAATGGTAAAATTTGTATTGGTATTGATGATAGCTCCCCATGTTTTTGCGGATGAAGATGTTAATGAAATAAAGGATGCCGTTTTCCCGTGGCAGTTATATCATAATGATAACAATTCTTTTACCTGGATTCCCTTTAAGGTATTTGATGATAATGGTGATTTTATTAATAACCAAAACAGATCAAACGAAGTTGTTCCGGTTAAAAATGAGAAGAGTCTGCTGGGTGGTCTTTTACTTTTGGCAGGATATGTAGCGTTATGGGGTGATTACTATGTTAATCCCAATAACCATAGGCATTTAAGTGATGAATGGAACAGAAAAATGGAAGAGGATAAATTATTGCAGCTGATAAATAGGGATTTTAATAGATAAGGGTTGCATTACTTTTGAAAATTTTCTACAATCCTTTACCTAAAATCTGAAAAAATACTATGCAAATATATCTTTCCGCATACTGATAGTTTTCCGGTTTTTGTTGTTCATTTCACTATTTTGGATAAAGCCGTTTTTTTGCTATTTGCGGGGCGGCCTGATCATTGACCGGATCATTTCCGCCAGCTCCTTATTCCGCTGTTCGACTTCGGGCAGGATTGGTTTGCGGATCTGCGCTATGGCTTCCCGGACGATTTTGATGTCCCTGATCTCGGTGGGTTGGACCGGTTTGACTCTTGCGCCCATGTTGGCCTCCTGATGATTATACTTTAGCCAAAAGATAAGTTTTTGTAAATAGCGCGCGGCACAAAAGCGGCTTGTTTAAGGACTTAATCAGCAATAGGACCTATGGTCCGCAGACCAAAGTCCTCTGTTCTTCTGCTGGATCTTGATAAGCTGATTGAAATGAAGGCCATCAAAAAGATGCGCAGTAATGCTGAGGACCTCCGGGACTGCGTGTATTTCGCATAATTAAAAAG
>BOBW01000199.1 GCA_026002595.1 Spirochaetia bacterium
GGGCTTGTTCTTGTTGTATCTCCGCTGCAGAGATTTTCCGCTGTAGGTGAATAATACCTTCACTAAGCTGTTCCAGTTCCATTGCGTGAAAAAATTCTGGATCTACCGATATCACCTGTTGTATCGCATTGATATTAGGAGTTAATGCGCATTCTTCAGTGGTGGTGCCATCAGCATCAGTGTTCAATCTTGTAATTGTAAAGTCATATATCACAGTTGATATCGTCCCCCTAATAATAATTTTGCCTGTTCCCAGGTTTGCATCGTAACTATAAGTCCTGCTTAGCTTTTCGCCCTGAAAATACATATCAACTTTATCCGAATTGATGAAGTCTATTTCCATTCTCTTATTACCCGTACCGTATGCAATGCCAACCAAGGATATGGGAGCTTTAACTGTCTCTTCCCCTCCACCAGCAGTGGCAAATGTGGTTACCAGCAACCCGAATACCAACAAAAAGCAGAATTTCGTATTACCTGACCTCGTTTTCATTTTTTCCTCCAAACTCCATCATTTAGATGGAACAACAAAAATATCTTCTCTCCATACGGAGCTAAGTTTCCCTTGAACAGATCTTGCTATATTTCACCTACTAGTATAACTCCAGTCGACACTTCTGCTGACTCCTCTGTTGTTTCCATACCTATACGTCCCTGCTCTTCTGCCACTTTTGTTATAAAATTCTCCAAAATAATTAAAAAGATTGGCAGTTCCGCCAAGGCCAACTCCATATATATCTACATTTGCAGGAATAGTAATACTCACGTCACCACGTAAATAAATAGTACCATCCTTTATAGAGATAAGAGGTTCCCCATTATGGAATGTTGGGGGTATATAAATGCTAGTTACAAGTTGGTAACCGGCGTAATCTCGCTCTAGTTTAAACTCAGTTATGGTTCCATCAAAAAAATCAAAAAGTAATTCTTGTGCTAAATCATAATTCGCTTTCCGTGCAGCAATACCGTGGGGCGACAAGTTATATTGTGCTTTGGTGGCAATCATTACATGACCGTCCCTGCCCGCTGTTTCGGCGGCAATACCGTCTATGCTAACAATTTTTATGGTCAATTTATCGGTAATTAAATCTGCCTTGACTGCGGGAAAACTTACCGTCTGACTAACAACCGGTTTTGGGTGTATTACCATCGTTCCCTTCGGGCCATTCGGAAAAGTAAAGGTCCATCCATAGGCCAGGGCAATGTTCTGCCTGCCTATGCTTACCCCCTCTTCGTTGACCAGTTCCGCGACAATGGCAAAGGTCTTATTCTGACTGGTAAAAGGGCTTGCGCCTTGGGTTACTGTTTTACCCGGCCATGACAAACCCCATGTTTCAGCTCTACCGGTGGCTTCTAAACCTTTTTTTACCGTTTTTACCACCTTTGCCATGGTATCAAACCACTCCATTGACGCAGGGATCAATTCTATCCCAAAACTCAGTTCTACGGTCCGGTTCTGGTAATTAGCCGCTCCGGTCTGTATAGTCGTGGAGTACACGAGGTCATAGGGTGGTGGGGGCGTTTTTATATAATCCCTGAAAAAGTCTTCCGTTTCCGTTAAGCGTTTAACCCAGTTATCCCGCCACGCGATATCGTTGCGGACATTCGCTCCGATATTGCCGCTGGTGATATTGGCGGACATCACCGATACCCGGTTCACCGCTTCGGCCAGGGAGGGATCGATGGATGCGGCCTGATAGTAATAGGCCAAGGTCTGTACCTCGGTCCCGCTTTTCTGGGCGGTAATGCCCCGGGCAAGGGCGGTTTCGGCTTTTTGGGACTGCTCCGATCCGGCCCCTAATAGGGCTGCTCGGTCCCGCTCGTTAAGCTCAAATTTCAGTTGGGTAAGCAAGTCCAGGGAGGCTTTCTTTATGCCCGTGAAATTGTCCAGTTCTCCGGCGGTGCAGGAACCGCTGTATGAGGCTACGGTTTCGCCGCTATTGGCAGTGTCGGCAATCTGTACTTGCAAGGCAAAGCCCGAAGCGGTTTTGGTGAGCGCTCCGGTTAAGGCATAGCCCACATTGGCGATTTCCCCCAACTTAAGGTAATCTTCTTCATTTTTATAGATGCCGCTTTCAGTTTCTTTGAGCACCCTTTCCAGATTTTGCCGATCCAGCACCGTCATGGCGGAGTATTTGCTCAAATCCGTGACCAAAACGCCCTGTAC
>BOBW01000200.1 GCA_026002595.1 Spirochaetia bacterium
AGGCAGACCGGGGCGTTCATTGGATACCTTCTTTCCGCTGAAACGCGGGGCAGTGTCGGCCCGTGGCCCGGAACACCTCAATTGAGGGCAGATTCCGGCACTTTATCCCAAAGAGCACACAGGATCGGGGAAAGGCCTGTTCCCAGGTGATCTTGAAGTGGACGCATTTAATACAGTCCGGCGCGCGGGCGCCCTGCTCATTATTCATTATAGACAATTTACCATAATTTGGAGTATTCTCTCATTATAATGAAAACGTTAAGCGGTGTCCCCGTATCTTCAGGCATAGTCAGCGGAAAGGCCTTCCTCCATGTGGAAAGTGAATTCCCCGAAATCGTCCGTTACAGTCTCAGCGAAAATCAGGTTGAAGCGGAGCTGAAGCGGCTGGACAGGGCCATCGCAGAGTCGCTGGAGGATCTCAGGGCCGTCCATGAACGGGCGCTCCGGGAGATGAGCAAGGATCTCTCTGATATTTTTGCCGCCCACATCATGATGCTGGAGGACCCGGACTTCATCGATCAGCTCAGGACCGGGATACGGGAAACACTGCAGAACGCCGAGTGCGTGGTTTCGGATATTGCCCGGGGGATGATGCAGAAGATGATGGCCTCACCGGACCCCCTTTTCCGGGAACGGGCGGTGGACATCAACGACATTTCCCGGCGGATTCTGACGGTCCTTCTTGGGATAAAGCAGATATCCCTGTCGGAGCTTGACCGGGACGTGATCGTGGTGGCCCATGATCTTTTGCCCTCGGAAGTGCTCACCATGAACAAGGCCCATGTCAAGGGTTTTGTGATGGACGGCGGCGGACGGACTTCCCACACGGCGATCCTCGCGCGGGCCTTCAATATCCCCGCGGTGCTGGGGCTTTCTATTGCAACCAAAGAAATCAAGAACGATGATATGCTGGTGGTGGACGGCAGCGCCGGACAGGTTACCATCAACCCTGACCAACAGGAACTGAACGCCTACAAAAAGGCCGGTACCCAGTATCGCAAAAAGCAGGACGAATTCCTCGCCATTCGGGACCTCCCTGCGGAAACCACCGACGGCTGCCGGGTTGCCCTTAAGGCGAACATTGAAATCCCCGAGGAAGCCGAACAGGTGCTTCACTACGGGGCCGAGGGGATCGGGCTTTACCGCTCGGAATTTCTTTTTCTTACCCCCGGCCAGGCCGCGGAAGAGGAGATGCAGTACCAGGCCTATTGTCAGGTACTCAAGGCCCTTGGGGGCTTGCCCGTAACCATCCGCACCATGGACATTGGGGGCGACAAGATCCTCCCGGACTTTCAGGTTACCAGCGATGAACGGAACCCCCTTTTGGGCTGGCGGGCGATCCGCTTTTCCCTTGCGTTGCCGGAGCTGTTCAAAACCCAGCTCCGTGCGATCCTCCGCTCCAGTGTGCACGGGAATGTGCGGATCATGTTCCCCCTGATTTCCGGCATCGAAGAACTGGAACAGGCCCGTGTCCTGCTTGATGAGGCCAGGGCCGAATGCCGCGCCAGGGCTCAGCCCTTTGCGGACAATATTGAAGTGGGGGTCATGATCGAAGTGCCCTCCGCCGCCATGACCGCGGATATTCTTGCCAGGAGTTCGGACTTTTTTTCCATCGGCACCAATGATTTGATCCAGTATTCCCTAGCGGCCTCCCGGAAAAGTTCTTCACGGGCCCCTTCCACAGTAAAGTGGCGGTTGTACAAAAGGTATTTGAGCCGCAAAAAAATCTGCAAATCCCGGTTTGAATAACGCAGTTTTCCTGTCACATCCTTCTTGGGCTGAATCAGGGGAATCTCCTGTTCCCAGTAGCGCAGTACGTGGACCTTCACCTTGAGGAGCCGTTCAACATCACGAATACCATAAAACGCCACGGCTCATCCCTTCTTCCGCCGGACGTTCCGGGTGCTGGTCTTATGGCCCATGGTATCCTTCCGATCTTTCCCGGCCTCCCCGGCGGAGGATCGAATCTCTACCGCCACGGGAACTAAAGAGAAGCCCAAGTCTTTGCGGATTTTATTACGGAGGTATGAAGTATATGCCTCACTCACCGCACGGGGGCGGGACACGAAAAAAATAAATTCCACGGGGTTTGAGGATTTCTGCACGGCGTATTTGACTTTGAAACGGGTTGAGGGCCCCGAG
>BOBW01000201.1 GCA_026002595.1 Spirochaetia bacterium
TCTTAAAGAATATTATTTCCTCAACGATATTAAGGACTGGCTTTTCCCCAGCCGCACCTCAAACCGCCATCTCACCATCCGTTCCGCCCAAAAGATATTTGAAAACGGCCTTTGCAAAGCGGGCATCGAAAAAGCCGCATCCATTCACAGCCTCCGCCACACCTTTGCGACCCATTTACTGGAATCCGGCACCGACATCCGCTACATCCAGGAGCTCCTGGGCCACACCTCCATCCGCACCACCGAGCGCTACACCCATGTCGCCCGCCGTCAAGTCCTGCACATCCAAAGCCCCCTGGACACCCCGGACACCGAAGATTAAAGCCGCCCTATTCGCATATATCGCAGGGGGCGTATATTATGTGTATTCGTATATATAACAAGGGAGGGGAGGTATATGTACGTCGCATAAGGGGAGTTAGGCGAAATAAAAGTCTGAAATTTCTGAATAGTCTCCCCGCATCCGTGCGGGGAGAGGAAAAACAATATGTATAAAAAAGTATACAATAAAATATTTTAAAAAAGCACTTGACAAAATAATGATAATATAATTATATTATATGTATGGAAATTATTTGGGACCCAGATAAAGAAAAAATAAATATTTCAAAACATAAAGTGTCTTTTGAGGAGGCAAAGTCCGTATTTTTTGACCCAAATGCTAAAATAATACATGATCCAGATCATTCTATTGAGGAAGAACGATTTATTATATTAGGATTAAGTAAAAAATTAAATTTATTAGTTGTATGTCATTGTTATAAAGAAAATGAAGATATAATTCGGATAATAACTGCTCGGAAAGCAACTAAACAGGAAACGGATCAATATGGAGGATAAATTTATGAGAAAAGAATATGATTTTTCAAGGGCAAAATTGAATCCTTATATAAAGAAGTTAAGGAAACAAATTTCAATACGGATTGACATTGACACCATTGAATATTTCAAAAAACAGGCGGAGGAAACAGGAATAGCCTATCAAAATTTAATTAACTTGTATTTAAATGATTGTGCTGTTCATTCTAAAAAAATGAATATAGCATGGAAATAAAATAAAAAATCCCCGCCGCAGAGCGGCGGGGTATTTACCCCAAGTGAATAAATTGGCAATTGGATAAATATAAAATATATTCACAAAAGTCTTAACCCGCCCGCCGTCCATGGCGGGCGCTTCGTAACAGACTTTTACTTCGCCTAACATACGCTATACGCTGCGCCGCAGTAGCGGCTTGGCCTACGAAAAAACGCAGTCGGGCTTCGCCCTTTGTGCGTTTTTTCTCCGGCACATTTTTTCGGTTGCTGGAAACCTGCGGTTTCCTTTATCGCAACCGCAAAAACGTCGTATAGCTTTCACGTTAAGTGCAATTAATTTTGAATTTTTTGTAAAAATATATTGACTTATTTTTTGTTTGATGGTACAATAATGAATATAGAAAGGAGTATTTTTGTGTTTGAAAGTAAAATTATTAAGTTTTATGAAAAATGTGCAAATGATAATTATGGACGTAGTTTAGATGATATGCAACATTATAATTATGAACAATTGGAAAATATACATGATTATATTCAATGGATGTTTCCTTTAAATAAAAAAAGCCGGGTAAACTTATCTGCACCTGTATTAAATGATAAAGACATTTTGTATATTAAAGATTCGAATACTATTAAACAAAATATGTTTGCTTCTGTCTTGGTTATAACCGATTTTTGGGGAATTGGTAAAGAATATTCGGAAAATAAATATTGTATAAAAAATGATAGGGTTAAAACGTGGTTAACACCAATGAATCACAATTTTTTAAGAATTTCTCGTGTTTTGAAGAGTCTAATATTATTTGACATGAAAAATGAAGCGGAACTTTTATTTAAATGTTTTGAGGACATTAATAATAATGGTAATAAAGAAATTATTGGGGAAAGTTTTTTACATTGGAAAAAAGCAATAAAATAAAAAAAATGTAAAAGCAAAATTAACTGCACTTAACATACGCTATACGCTGCGCCGCAGTAGCGGCTTGGCCTACGAAAAAACGCAGTCGGCCTGCGGCCTTTGTGCGTTTTTTCTCCGGCACATTTTTGCGGTTGCTGGAAACCTGCGGTTTCCTTTA
>BOBW01000202.1 GCA_026002595.1 Spirochaetia bacterium
TGCCCGGATAGAAACCCGGGCCCAGATACGGAATATCGGGTACGACCTGGGGGTGCAGGTCAAGGCCGGGGCCGAGCGGAGCGGCGAGTCCAGCCGCTACTTTGTGATCCACGCAACAGGCGAAGCGGACGGGACCAAACTTGACGCGGACATCTTCGGCCATGGGATCGATACCGGGGTGGATCATATCAGGAACCTCCGGTTCATCATTCAGGGATACCTTGAAGGGGCCTACGATTACAGCGAGCAGGATGCGGCGCTTCTTGCGGAATACATCACCGTCTACAACGCGGTTTACCGGGGGGACTGGAACTACTTCGGCAGCCGGTACAACACGCCCGTAATCGAGAATCTTGATGAAGATCGGGCGGGTATTTCCATCCGTTTTGATGAATGGCCCGGCCGGACCCTTATGCTGATCCCCATTGGATCAGGCGTACCCGGTTCCTTAAGCGCCGTGGATACCTCGTCCCTGGGATCAGGCCAGGTGGTGGATGAACTGCGGAAGGAAGATGACCGGGGGGTTGAACAGCGGCAGGGCATGGTGGACCTCAAGGAAAGGGAAGCCGATGAGGCCGAACAGCGGGCCCAGGCCCAGCGGCAGGCCGCCGCGGATGAGGAACAGCGGATTGCCCGGGAACGGGCCGCCGCCGCCGCCGAACGGGACCGGATAGAACAGGAACGGCAGCAAAACCAGGCGGCCGCAGGCAGCACCACCCCTGAGGAAGCCCAACAGCGGGAAGCGGAGCTTGCCGCCCAGGAAGCTGCGGCTGCTCAAAAAGAAGATGAACTTAAGGCGCAGGAAGATGCCGTAACTCAACAACAGGAAGAGGCCCGGCGGAATGAGGAATTCGCCGCACAGAAAAACGCCGAAGCCCAGGAAGAACGGGCAAGCATAGCCCGTGATCAGCAGGAGCTTATCCAGAATCAGGGCAGCCAGACTGCGGCGGCCCCGGCGGGGGTCCTCGGCACTCAGCTGGAGAGCCAGAATTCCTCTTTGGGCCGGGCGGTACGGGTCAATCCCGCAGCCGGGACCGTACTCACCCGTTCCCCCCTTAACACGATAAACGCCCGGACCCTGTGCTTTGTTGACGGCAGAATCCTCGCCGTAGCCGGGGAAGCATCGGGGAACGGCGCAATCAGGCTTGTGGAACTTAAGGCCGATACCCTGGAAATGGCCTTTCAGGGGGAAGATGATATTGCAGCCAACAGCCTCCTTTGGGTCAACGGCAGTGATATCTACGCCATCACCCTGTACGAAGGCAACCTCTACCTTGCCCGGTTCAACTCCCAGCTGGCCCGGGCCGCCCGTTCCACCGTGACCGTGCATCCATACGCGGCGGTGGTCATCCAGGACGGATCCATCAGCACCCAGCGCGCCGATGGATCGGTACTGATCCTGAACGCAAAAGATTTAACGGAGGCAAAATGATGCAGCAAAAACTGCGGACCCATCCGATACCGTCCCGCCCCATCGGCAATACCGGGATGTCCGCAGGCATCATCGGCCTGGGGACCGAACATCTGGACAACAAACCCTTTTCCGATGTGGACGAGGTTATCGGAACCGCCCTGGATCAGGGTATCAACATGATGGACCTCTTTATGCCCGGAGAAACCGTGCGGACCCATATCGGCAAGGCCCTGGCAGGGAAACGGGACAAGGTGCTTATCCAGGGCCATATCGGCTCCGTGGATATCAAGGAGCAGTACGACGTAAGCCGGGACATCCAAACCTGCAAGAAATATTTTGAGAACCTGCTCCGCTGCCTCCACACCGATTACATTGACTTCGGGATGCTCTTCTTTATCGATTCTGAAAAGGACTTTACCCAGACCTTTGAGGGGGATTTGCTCCAATACGCCCAGGACCTGAAAAAACAGGGGGTCATCCGGGCCATCGGCGCCAGTTCCCATAACCCCATCATGGCCCGCCGGGCCGTTGAAACCGGGGTTCTGGACCTCCTGATGTTCAGCATCAACCCCGCCTTTGACATGGCTTCAAGCAGCGTCAATGTGCTGGACCATCTTGGGCAGGACAATCCCTTTGCTTATGAAAAAAACCTGGACAGCGATAGGGTCGCCCTGTACCGGCTCTGCG
>BOBW01000203.1 GCA_026002595.1 Spirochaetia bacterium
GGCCTACCGGGAGCCAAATCGTTCTACTGGTTAAGAGGTGCCTGACACCATAAAGGAGCCGTGTATGCACGAACTCTCCCTGGAAATAGAACCGGGTGAATACTGGTACGGTCCGCTGGCGAACGATGGCTTTTTGATGCCCTTCACCGTCGGCGGCGGGTATCATTGCAATATTGAGCCCAACACCTCGTCCAATCAGGCCGCGCCCTTGCTGCTTTCCAGCCGGGGGCGCTTCCTCTGGTGCGACAGCGGTTTTTCCCTGGCGACCGAAGGTGAAACCATCAGGGTATCATCGCGAAAAGCCGCGCCCGTCCTGAGCGGGGGGCACGAAAATTTACGGGGGGCCTTACTCGCGGCTCAGGCGGCCCATTTCCCGCCTTCGGGAATTTGCCCGCCTGAGCTCTTTTTTACCAGCCCTCAATATAACACCTGGATAGAACTGCTCTACGATCAGAATGAGGCCGACGTTATGCGCTACGCCCGCGCCGTAATCGAAAACGGCTATGCACCGGGCATTCTCATGATCGATGACAACTGGATGGAAGATTACGGCGTCTGGCGCTTTGACCCAATCAAATTCCCCAATCCTGATGCGATGACGCGGCAGCTTCACGAAATGGGCTTCAAGGTTATGCTGTGGACCTGTCCCTTTATCTCGCCGGACAGCGCCGTGTTCCGCGAATTGAAAACCGCCGGCCTCCTCTTGCGGGACAGCGGCGGCAGTATCGTTGTGCGGGAATGGTGGAACGGCTATTCCGCCGTGCTGGATCTTTCCAATCCGGCGGCCGCCGAATGGTATCACCGGCAGAACCGGTTTTTGATGGACCAATACGAAATTGACGGCTTCAAATTCGATGCGGGGGATGCCAAGTATTACCGCGATGATGACCGTTCCCACACACCGTGTGATGCCAACGGCCATACGGAGCTATGGGCGCGGATAGGATTGGCCTATCCGTATAACGAATACCGGGCCTGCTTTAAAATGGGGGGCCAAGCCCTGGTGCAGCGGCTGGCCGATAAAAACCACCGTTGGGATCGGCACGGCATGGCCGCGCTTATCCCCAATACCATAATGCACGGGCTGCTGGGCTATCCCTTTTCCTGCCCGGACATGATAGGCGGCGGTCAATGCGCCGATTTTCAAAACAATTCAGTAACGCTTGACGAGGAGTTGTTTGTGCGTTACGCCCAATGCGCGGCCCTTACCCCAATGATGCAGTTTTCCGCCGCGCCCTGGCGGGTATTATCACGGGAAAACGCCGATCTCTGCCGCCGCGCCGCGGATATACGGAGCCGCTTTTCCGCTTATATCGCAAACCTGGCCAAACACGCGGCCCGTTCCGGCGAGCCCATGGCCCGTTGTATGGAATACGAGTTCCCCGGTCAGGGAATGGAGCCGGTGCGGGATCAGTTTATGCTGGGAAGCGATATTCTGGCCGCGCCGGTCTGCGAAAAAGGAGCGGTCTCGCGGCAGGTCCTGCTGCCCAAAGGCCGGTGGACATACTCTGACGGCCGCGAGTATTCAGGCGGCGGGGCTGTCGAAGTCAAAGCGCCCCTGGAGACCCTGCCGTTTTTTACCCGCGCGGGATAAAGAAACTACGGACCCGCTTACCGTGTCCGGGAAGGGGAGATCCCGAAATGCCGCTTATAGGCCCTGCGGAAGGTATTGGTCGATTTATAACCGCAGCGGCCGGCAACTTCTTCAATCTTCAGGTACTGCCGGAGCAGCATTTGGGAATTGGTCAAACGGGTAATTTCCAGAAAGGTAGAAAAATTCTCCCCCGTAGTTTCTTTGAAGAGCTGTGAAAAATAGGTCTCCGAAAACCCGAAATGTTTTGCCGCCGAAGTGAGGGTAAGCTTATCTTCGCTGAAATGTTCCTGTACCCAGGTGACAAGTTCTTCTTTTTTGACAGAGGGGATCTTTTCGGAGGATTCCTTTGCGAAGGCTTCGCAGATATCCTTGGCAATGGCGAGGAAATCGGCTTCCACTTTTCCGGGAAGCAAGGTAAAATCCATGTTTTGTATCGCATCCCTGAATAAATCCAGCAGGGAACCTTCCAGTGCTTTAAAAAAGGTCCCCTGCAGGAGTGTATACAGC
>BOBW01000204.1 GCA_026002595.1 Spirochaetia bacterium
CAAGAAGATGTACCACTGTTTCGGCTGCGGGCAGGGCGGGGGGATCATCAACTTCATCATGGAGATGGATAAACTCTCCTTTCCCGAGGCCATCGAAACCCTGGCAAAGAAGATGGGTATCGAAATTATCCGGGAAAGCGGCGGGGTAGAGGTCCGTGACCCGGAAGCCAATACCCGGAAAGAGGAGCTTGCGGAGCTTTACCGCCGGGTAACCGTAAGCTTTCATCATTTTTTAATGGAAAAGCCTGAAGGCGGCGCCGCAAAGCGTTATATTCTTTCACGGGGAATTACCCAGGAGATGATTGACAAGTTCAGACTGGGTTTTGCCCCGGCCGACCGGGGATGGCTTTTCAATTTTCTCTCTCAAAAAGGCTATTCCCCCCAGTTCCTTGCCGGGTCCGGGCTCTTTTCCGACAAGTACCCCCGGTCAAGCTTCTTTTCCAACCGCCTCATGTTCCCCATTTCCGACCGGCAGGGCAAGACCGTGGCCTTTGGGGGCCGAATTCTGGAAGGGGATAAGCCAGCGCAGCTTCCTCTGGCCGGCCCCAAGTACATCAACTCCCGTGAATCGGATATCTACAAGAAAGGCCAGACCCTTTTTGCCATTGATTTGGCCCTGCCCGAGATACGGCGGACCAAAGAGGTCTACCTTGCCGAAGGCTACATGGACGTGATTGCCCTCCATCAGGCGGGAATCACCAACGCGGTGGCCCCCCTGGGGACCGCCTTTACCGACGATCAGGCAAAACTCCTCCGCCGCTGGGCAGAAAGGATCAACCTGGTCTTTGATTCTGACAATGCCGGCCAAACCGCGGCGGTAAAAGCCGTTATCACCTGCCGCCGCAACGGCCTTGCCGGCGGTATAGTGGTCCCTGCAGAGCGGGGAGCGGAGGGTTTTGCCGGTGAAAAGGCGGCGGGGGCCATCGAAACGCCGGAAAAGGTGCCAGGCACCGGCCCGGACCTCTCAAATCTAAAGGACCCGGCGGACATTCTGCTCTATCTCGGCCCGGAAGCATTGCAAAAAAGGATGAAATGTATTATCTTGGACTTTGAGTATCTTGTATCCCGTAGCAGATTCCTGTATGATGTTTCCGGCTCCGAGGGAAAGGCGAGGGCGGTAGCCTTTTTGTTTCCCTACATTGAAACCCTGGATTCTGATGTTTCCCGGGATGATTGTATCGCGTCCATTGCGGATGCCTTTGGAATAGACCGGGCTGCGGTAATGAATGACTATACCCGGCGGCATTCCGGCGGTGGGGGACGGGAAGGGCAAAATTCCCAAAAAGGGGACGGCCTGAACGGCAAACCAATCCGGATGAACGATGAGCTTAAGCTGCTCACCGTGGTATTGGTCAATTTTCACCTGTACCCGGCGTTTCGTAACGCGATTTCGATGAAGGAGATTGAGGACCCGGCCGCAAAAGAGCTTTTTATTGCCATGGAAGAGTGTTTTATCCATGAAGAAAGCGGCATTGATGATCTTCTTGTCCGTATTTCGTCGGAGGCCTTGCGGAACTATGTGATTGAAAAGGGGACCGTCGGGGAATTTTCCGGGAAAGCGGTACAGCGGCAGGAGCAGCTCGATCAATTCATTAAAGACGGGATCAGGAAAGTGAAGCACAAAAGGCTTAAGGCCAGGCTTTCTGAAATAACCGCGGAGTTGCACAGCCTGGAGCACGGCCAAAAGGATGATGGGTTTCGGAAAGATTCCCGGCTTGAGGAACTGATTGTTGAGAAGATGCATATAGATGCCGAATTACACCGTTGAAGGAAGACAAGATATGACAGATGTGCAGCCGCCAATATTGTCCCCGTCAGAAACGGTGCCGCTTGGGATGGCGCATGATCCCGCTGTTGTAAAACTGATCGAATACGCGAAAGAAAAGAAAACCCTCTCCTTTGAGGAACTTTCCGATTATCTTCCTGAGCACATCACTTCCAATACCGAAAAGATGGAGCAGGTTCTTGCCCTGCTTGAGACGAATAACGTTCAGCTTATCGAGGAAGAAGTCTCTGAAACGGAAGAAACCGAGGCGGAGGCCAAGAAGACCAAGGACGCCGAAAAAAAACGCCTGGTATACAACGAGAAGGAATCATC
>BOBW01000205.1 GCA_026002595.1 Spirochaetia bacterium
GGCTCAACTCCGCCGATGATGTCCCTGCTATTGCCACGCGTCGCGGGGCTCGGGGCCATGGTTAGAATTTAACATGCCGCATCGGCTGGCCTATGGTTCGTTTTTTACGTGGCGCAACACGGAAGGGCTGAGTCCCTTCCGGCAATTCTCATTTTGAGAAAAAACAAAAGCGGTAAAAAATCATGAAAATAGAGGCGGTTCCAAAATCTGACATTTTGGAACCGCCTCGATATTTTAAACATTATTCCAGAGCCGGGAATAATCGGGTTTTTCATCTCCCCGGTTTAGGAAAAACAGTTTGCAGCCGTGGGGCGCGGCGCTTGCCACAAGCCGATCCGTCAGCGTCCCTGTCATATCTCTGGTATGATAATCATAGGCTCTCATGGGATTTGAAAAGCCCAATTCCTCAAGGGAATAAACGCCGGTAATGGGAATATCATTTTTATTGAACATAAAGACAATACCCCGATTGCCTTCGGCGTTCCGGTGAACCAAAACAATATCATCCCGGGGTGTACCGGAGAATGGCAAAGAAGGCCGGATTTTTCCTTTGGGCTCAACAAAGCGGAACAGGGCAAGCCGGTCATCCCTTAATTTATGAAGGGGATCTGAAGTATACATACAACCCCCGGACAGGGCGGCTAAAAGGGTAAGGGATTCCACTTCTTCATCGGTCAGATAAATATAAAAATCCCGGAGCAAAAGTGAATCGGGATCATTCTGATAATAAAGATGATTGGTAAAATTGTTGCCGAGCACCGACTGGATCATATTCTGGGGGCTAAAACCGCCTTTCCATTGGGAGCCCACGTCCCCGCCAACCCGCATCCCGTCGGCATAACCGATAAAAGGTAAAAAGGGCGCAATGCAGCCGAGCCAATAACTTTCTTCACCAATTTCTTCCCGGATCGCCTGGAGCAGGTCCCGGAAATATTCAATGGAAGTCTTGCCGGGGCTATGGCGTTTTACGGTGCTGGAATCCACATAACCCCAGATCATAAAATCTGTTTTGAACAGTTCCGCCCCCCAGGCACGGAAGGTGCGGAATACTCCGCGGATATAGTTCATGGCGTCAGGATGGGAAGTATCCAAAACATAATACTCTTCATCCTGAAAGCCCCAGACCTTGGGTTCATTGTACCATTCCCAGGGACAGAGGGGTTTTCCATCGGTTTTAAGAAGAATCCAGTCGGGATGTTCCCGGTACAAAGCGCTGCGGTTTCCAATCATAAAGGGACCTATCCATATACCCGGATGGCCCCCGGCCTTTATGATGGTCTCGAATGCGCCCTTAAGTCCCTTGGGCCACCGCTCATTTTGGGTAAGCCAATCCCCTGCGGCGGGGAAGTATCCGGCGTCGAGCTGGATATACTGCATCTTGTCGAGGATTTGCCTATCCTTCATGCCCTCAAGGTATTCTTCAAGCTGGGCCTGATCAAAGTTATGGTAGCAATAGTACCAGGAACACCAATGATAGGCCGGGCTCTTATCCTGCCGGGCCTTCATGTGCCGGGCAATTGCCGAGGCGGCTCCCTGCAGGCCTTCTTCAAGATTTTTATTCAGGGCGAGTCTGAGGGGCGGTAGGGTCTCATCTTCACGGTTGAGTTTTTCCAGGGAATAATAGGCGGATATCTGGATAGGCTCATTCCCAAAAGCCCTAACAAGACCATTAAAATCGTAACGGAAAAAATTCTCCACAAAGAGGGTGAGCCATCGTCCGCCTGATTCCACCGTAACAAGGCCGGAACTTTCCGCGTTTCCCTTCTCCCGGATTTTTTCCCGGGTAAGCCAGCCGCAGGGACCGCCCATATTCCGGGCTGCCTGATACACTCCGCTTAATTCAGGACACTCCCCATTTCCCAGGGGAGAAAATTTTCCGATTGCCTCACCGAAGCCCTCAAAGCGGGTGGTGATGGAAAAACCTGAAGCATCGGTTTTAAAATCAAGATGAATTTTTCCCGATCTGGTGTGGTAGGTGATAGTATCTTTTGTGAGGGAGAAGGACACTGCCCGGAGGGATCGTCCGTCAATGGCCGGGAAACAGTCCCGGAGCAGAACCGATAAAAGGTAAAAAGGGCGC
>BOBW01000206.1 GCA_026002595.1 Spirochaetia bacterium
ACGGTTCGATAAATCCCGCCCCCTTGTGGGGCGGGTTACCGGGGATACCATACGGCCCCCGGATGTGGCAGTGCCAGATATCCCCGGTCTTGTTTTTCTGCCTGTCCAGCTTTATCTCGTGGTGGGGACTGTCCGGCTCCGCAGACTCAAACAGAATGAGGGTTACCGCCGTAGCATGCCGGGAAAACAGCGCAAAATTCACCCCCGACGCCAATGGAACCGCCCCCAGAGGCAGGGCCTTCCCATAGTCAACAACCAAGTGTTCAAAATCCATTGCCATAATATCATTGTCGGCATTTGGGGGCTGTTACACAAATTTATTCTGTGTTCTTCAGTCGGGAAAACCAGATTGTCAAAGGCCGCAACCAATACCCAGACAAAGGATCATTTGGTGTAGTCGTTTTGCCTAGTGAATACGCCGGGGATATCCGTAAATTCAGGATCGATTTCTGTTAAGAGATCGTCCGCATTAATTTCCTGATACAGGGTTATTGCCTCGGATTCTCCTTTATCTATTACATAGGGAAATGGGTATTTGATGTTCTGAAAGATATGTTTCAAAATCCACCCGGTTCATCCCGGCTATTTCGGATGCTTTCCCTATGCTCATCTTTTCATCAAGATACAGCTTTATTGCCAGCGCACGGTAAATATCCTTTTCAACTGCGCGATCATCACTACCGATTATACCGTATAGCGTATCCGGTACATGAAGGGTAATAGTTTGGCTATCGTTCATAATGTCTTTTGCAAGAGGTTATGATAATAGTATCGCCTTCGATTTTATAGACAAGACGATGTTCATCCGTAATACGGCGGGAGTAATGTCCAGACAAATTCCCATGTAATATTTCCGGTTTTCCTATTCCTTCCGTTGGGTTACGCTGAATATCCCTGATAAGTTCGGCAATCTTCTTTGCTATTTTTTTATCGATGAGCGTCCATTCGTAAAAACTTTCAAATGTTTTTTCACCGGCAAATGTTAGTTTCATTAAACCATTGCCTCTAATTCTTCAATGGTCATAGTATGAACCAATTCACCTCTTTTTTCTGCTTCGACAGCCTGGAGAATACGGTTATTTGTTTCCGTTTGGGTTTCAGACACCGTTTCAACGGTTACCTTTACTTCCCGTGCAGAAAAAGAATCGTGAAATACCTTAAAAAGGTATCTTCTTCATATGGCTTAATATGGAATGTTGCAATCATCTGTTTACCCCTTCAACTGGTTTTATTCCGCACACAAATAAATTATACAGCCGATATACCGCCTCGTCAATCTGAGTAGTGGTGACAGGCGCTTTTGGGGGCGCCTTTATCAACCTAAAGCTCCGGCGTTTTTGCGGCGAATATCAAGCTCGCGCTGCATTTTTACCGATGAGGCGTTATAGAAATTGAGCCGCTCGGTAATACTCGCATCTTTTAGTTGTGCATAGTGCCACTCCCGAATCTTATGTATATCATCGGTGGTAAAATTGCGGCTCACTTCCGGCTTTGGCAGATCATAGTGTATCATTTGTGTCTCCTTCTAATAAAGCTGACAATCATCAAAACTTTTCTGTTTGAGTATGCCAAAATCAACGATACGCCCGGCTATTTCCATTATTTTTTCGTCTACCGCTACGGTGTTAAAAGATATTTCGGCGAGATAGTCATATAATGTATTCCGCTTTTCTTCCTCGCAGTCGTCAATTTCCCGTGTTGTCACGCTGGATATGACCACATCGAACACGCCTTTTTTTATCTTGTCCCATAGTCTATGCGTTTCCGCCATCTTTTCCGGCGCATCCTGCTGGTCAAGATAACTGATTACCGAAGTATCAAGATAGATTTTCAATTTTGACATTCTTTTGATCCTCCGCCCCCTTAATATCCTCTAATGTCACCCTCGCAAAACAAAAATCATAAATGCTTTTTGCCTTTTCAAGTGCAGTTTTTGCATCGGTTTCATTAGCTTCAAGTTCGTTTGGATAACGAGTGGCATTGCTGTATTTATTCAAATCTGAACAAGGGTTCATGATGGCACTAAAGCTATTATCATATTCGAGACATGATTGACAT
>BOBW01000207.1 GCA_026002595.1 Spirochaetia bacterium
GACTGACAGGAACGCGCTCTTGAGCACGATCCGTGTCCGTTACTTTCTCCGCGAAATCTTCTGTATGATATTGGATGATTTAGGGAGTATTCTATGAAAAACTACAAATTTGTTACGGCAATAATTGTTATGGGAACAATTATTGCAAGCGGGATATCCGCACAAACAAGCAATAGTCCTAAAGTGTATTTCGATATATTTTGGGGTATGAACATTTATGTCGAAAAAATGCCGGACGATGCTGAGAGAACATTTACCGGGTCGATTGATTCTACTCAGTTTTTGAGTGGAACATTAACCGCTAAAAAGGGGATGTTTGGAGACACTTATGACCCCTACGCCGTTTTTATAGATGTCGGCGGATCGTTTTCCTATTTATTCACGCAGCATATAGGCGCCTATATTGATGTTGCGTACCTGAATGGTTCTTATACTATGACAACGGATCTTGATTTTGTTGGAGGTTTGAAGCCCGATGGCCGGCCGGTAGGAAACGGTATCGACACATATGAGGGTAAACTAAGATTCGGCATAAATGCTTTCGGCGCAAATGTTGTCGAGTCTGACTCAAAGGTGTCGGTCCATGGTATTAACTTTTCGGTTGGTCCGACATTTCGATTAGTGAGCAGCAATACGTATCACTTTTTTTTAACACCGAAGTTTAATTTCCAATCATATACAACGAATGCTGATCTTACCAATGATTTTTTTTACTTTGATTATGGCAGCACTTCACAAACTCGTGAAAAAGCAACCCACAATTTTACCCAGGTAGATACGGAATTTGGCGCGGGCCTTATTCTCGATTGGAGATGGGGTAGTAAGATGTATTTCACGCTCAAGACGGCTGTTAATCTTGATTTTTATCAATTAAAAACAACGACTCAAACTACATCAATACGCCGCGGCTCAGAACTAAAATTTGAAACGGTTGCAGATTCTGCGGTTACTAATTTTTCGATTTTGCTGTTGATGGGTATTGGCTGGGCTTTTTAACAAAATCGTTAGCAACTCTATTGGAGGATTTTATGAAAACTACACAAAAGTGGAACATAATGTTTCTGATTGGAATGGCATTAAACGCCATTGTTTTGATGGGCTGTTTGTCTACATCTGTATATAACCAAAGACCGCCGATTACTTACAATTCTGAACAACCGCAGCAGGAACAGAGTATGGTCATAATCGACTATTTCGTGTATTTCAAGAGAGCCGGGGGAATGAAAGGTAGTTTTGATGGAACCCAAGTGAAGTGGAAAGCCGGAGATAAGGTTTTCATTCCTTCGGGATCGCATGCCTTGGTATATAATTACATTGTTGGGACCGAATACGCAACGCGTTTGGGGATAACCTATGATTTTGAACCCGGTTGTGCGTATTATGTTGATGTTAAGAAGGATGGAAGATATGTCCGTCCTGTTATCGAAGTATTAGGGGTGCTTCCGTGGAAATTGCCGCCTGTTTCAAAAGATCCCACAAAATTTGAAGGAACATGGAAATCAACGACCGATACCATTGTTTTCTCCGGTAATACCCTTATCACTTCGAAAGATACTTTTGAAGGAATGATTTGGATACGAGGGTCGTTCAGGAGATACACAAAATCTGTATTTACCTTTACAGATCAGATTATGGCGTTACAATCATTTGAGGCGGGTCCAAGTGAAACAACTTGGGAGTCTTATGGATTTGGCAGTGAGCCGAGGAACGTCAAATATGAATTTAAAGATGACGGCGGTTTAGTGTTGACTTATGGGCGCCGCTCGGCGACTTATTATAAAAAGAAATAAACAATAGTTGGCTAACGTGTTGCACCGCTTCGATGCAAGAGGGGCGCAGCACATAACATACAGTTTACGCGCAGACCGTTCGGAACGTAGGTCCGCGGTCTAAGGCTGCAACAGCGGCTTGGCCTACGAAAAAACGCCGAGAACCCGCTTGTGCGGGGGAGGCCTACGGCCTTTGTAGGATTTTTCTTTACAACTTATTTTCTATTACCCAGTTTAATAATACTTCTTCTATATTCATTCTGGTGTCCTGTATAT
>BOBW01000208.1 GCA_026002595.1 Spirochaetia bacterium
ATGATAGAGAAGTATTTGATTATTATTTATATAGCCTGAAAGCAGGGATAAGCGGGACAGCGCAGGCAAGGATAGTCGGGATGTTAGATGCAGCCGGGAAGGCGGCATTTTTAACCAAAGTACTGCCATGCTATGAAAAAGACGATGAGGGAGAATATGAATTGAAGGCGGAGTATGAGACCGGGGAGACAGCATACGCCGGGACGCTTAAAAAAATTCAAGAAAAGTATTTAATAGTAAAGTATCAAAATGTCAAGCGGACAATTGAGTATCAGGCAGATTTCGAATACGAGATTCTTCCCGGCGGAGAGTATGAGTATGTGGGTTTCAATGAGGCAGGATGGCTCAAGCTAAAAACGCAGGGTATCGACTATTTATGGACAAGCGGCGGGGACTATACAAGCGCGACAGATACGGACATACAGGAATTGCCCTGTATGGAAGATGATACGGTGACAATAAACAATGACGATGTTTTATATGGGGGGGTACGAAATTGGTACTACGGGATATGGCTTAAAGATGAAAGCAGCAGCGGGAATAAATTTTCCGAAACAAGCCTGCGATCACTTGAAAATCTTGGCGTTGAGGAAGCAAATAAATATGACGAAGCCGGCAGCAGCGCCAAGGCGGATGAACTAAAAGACATAGAAGAGGGGACGCAGACGGTTACCATTCCATCCGGTATTGGCAGCGGCGGCGCACAAGAAGCGAGTATGAGTCAAAAATATGCAATGAAATATTATCAGGTTAAGACAAAGTCGCAAATGCAGCAAGAAACACCCACCCTGAATTTCACGAGTGAAAGTGAAAGCGGCAGTGTTGAGATTACATCCAATACATTGCTTGGCATGGTATCGACCGGCAAAGATGAGGCATATTTTCCATTTATTGATTATGACACGATACATGTGAGTCGGCTGGGAGGGCAAACATATTATAGGTTAGTCGAGCGTGGTACCGCATCCGGCGCGACCGGCGGGGCAATGGTAAAACTGAGGAGAAGCAGCAGCAAAGGGTATGATACCACACAAGGAGTAAGCGGCGGCGTATCTATATCCGGAGCAGGCGGCAGCGGAAACCTTGGCGGCGGCGGAAATTGGGGCGATAATACCACCAACAGTTATATGGAACAGAGTGTGCAGGACATGAATGGGGATGGAATACCCGATATTCTGCAAATACAGGGAGGGAAATTAACAATTACCTATGGCGAGAAAATCGGGGATATGATAGTATACGCACAGAAAAAGTCTGAAATAAACGGTATAGACAATTTATCTCATATAAAAACGGAAACAGACAATGTTGGCGGCGGATTAAACGCAGGCGGCTCGGTATCGACAAAAGTCAGCGCAAAAGGCAAAGTCACTGTCTCGGTTTCTTCGGGCGTAAGCCTGGCCCATGCCTGGGGGGACAGTAATCAGGATCAGGGTTTTATGGATATAAACGGCGATGGGCTGCCTGATTATGTAAACGGCGGGACGGTGCTGTTGGGAACAGGGTACGAATATACCACCCCCCCGGCGGGCAATTTCGCTGGTTTGAACGGCATAAATAAGTCATATAATGACAGCTGGACAGTCCCTGTGACCAGCAGTATAGGCGGAGGCGCAAGCTATGGAAAATTTAAGAATGATTCTTCAATGGAACAATCAAAAAGCATAGGAATCGATTTGGGATTAAGCACAGGAGAAAGTTTTGGGGTATCGATTGCGAAAACAGCGAGTACATTCATAGATATAAACGGAGACGGGCTTTCCGATATAGTCGAGAAGGACGGCGGCGGACTTCGTGTGCGATTTAACAAAGGAACAAGTTTTTCCGATTGGCAGCCGATAGTTTTGCCGGATTGGAATATTAGCAGCGAGCTGGAAAATGCGTTTAAAGACAATCATGATGGGAAAATAGACTACCGTGAGCTGAAAGACGTACCCGTAATAGGGTTTGTGTTTGCAAGCAGACTGGACTCTATGTATAATACATGTATCTTATACAAATCTACGAG
>BOBW01000209.1 GCA_026002595.1 Spirochaetia bacterium
TTGCCCATTACCAAAGGCTCCCCTTCAGCTTCTTCGACAAGCGGAAGACCGGGGAACTCATGTCCCGCATCACCAACGATCTTATCAATCTGGCGGAGCTCTACCACCACGGACCTGAGGATATTGTCATCATTCTGTTCGGCTTTATCGGGGCCCTCCTTATTCTGTTGAACATCAACCTGAAACTTGCCCTGGTGGTGTCGGCATTTCTGCCGATGATGGCGGTGTATTCGTTATTTTTTCAGAAGAGATTACGGGCCGCGTACAAAAGCAGTTACGAAAAAATCGCCGGGGTAAACGCCCAGCTTGAGGACAGCCTTGCGGGTATCCGTACGGTAAAGTCCTTTGCCGGGGAACAGGCGGAGGCAAAAAAGTTTGCCGCGATAAACGAAGGGTTCTATCAGAGCCGTGCGCGGATATATATGCACGAAGCCTTTTATGATACCGGCATGAAAATGTTTTTTGCCCCCCTTATCACCGCTGCGGTTGTGGTCTTCGGCGGCATGTGGATTTCCCGCACTAGCCTTGACGCCGCAGACTTAATAGTGTTTCTGCTTTATGTGGGGTATATCACGGCGCCGATACAGCGCATCGCCCATACTATCCAGCAGTATCAGGATGGCTTTGCGGGGTTCAACCGCTTCATGGATATCATGGAACTGCCGCCTGAACATCCAACGAAGTTCCCCCCGGAAAATAATAATGGAAAGATCGATCCCGCCGATGTTAAGGGCCGCGTAGAATTTGTGAATGTCAGTTTTAAATACGATGAGGACCGGGAAAATGTGCTGGACAATTTTTCGCTGGACATTAAGGCCGGGGAAACGGTGGCGCTGGTCGGTTCATCGGGGGTGGGTAAAACGACCCTCTGCTCGTTAATTCCCCGCTTTTACGAGGCCGGTGCGGGGGCAATACTGTTGGACGGGGTCGATGTCAGGGACATCAATCTGCAAAAATTGCGGGGGAACATCGGCGTGGTCCAGCAGGAAGTCTATCTCTTTGCGGGGACCGTGCTGGAAAACATCCGCTACGGCAAGCCTGACGCTGATGAGGCGGAAATCATCGCCGCCGCAAAGAAGGCCCACGCCCACAACTTTATCATGGAACTGCCCGGGGGATACCAAAGCGACATCGGCCAGCGGGGGGTAAAGCTTTCAGGCGGGCAGCGGCAGCGCCTCAGCATTGCGCGGGTTTTTTTGAAAAACCCGCCGGTCCTGATCTTTGACGAAGCCACCAGCGCGCTGGACAACGAAAGCGAGCGCATCGTCCACGAGGCGCTGAACGCGCTGGCAAAGGACCGCACAACGATTATCATTGCCCACCGCCTGTCCACGGTCCGCAACGCCGATCGTATCCTCGCGCTTACGCCCCAGGGCATCGTGGAGCAGGGGAACCATTGACAACACGTGCTATTATATATTTTGAGGCAGGCCGGACTGGAATAGGCCGGAAGGAAGGTTGTTATGAAATATATCTATCCGGCGTGTTTTTACCTGGAAGAGGATGGGCGATACTCGGTTGTCTTTGCTGATTTTGAACTTGCAACTTTTGGAGATACCCTTGCTGATGCAATGTTCATGGCTGCGGATGCCGCTACCGGCAGAATTTTTTCCCTGCTTGAGGATGGGGAGCCGCTTCCGGCGCCCAGCGCCCTAAAAAAAGTGAAACCTGAAGACCCTTCAGGTTTTGTTTCACTCGTTTTTATCGACATGGATGATTTAAAGGCGACCCATGAAGAGAAGGTAGTGAAGAAAACCCTTACTATTCCATCCTGGCTCAACAAGGCTGCCGAAAAGAAAAAAATAAACTTTTCGGCGGCCCTTAAGGATGCACTGATTGACAAAATAGCCCAATAAAAAAGCTTAATCTTCCGATAATTGAAACATGATCCGCATTCCCCGCCGTGCCGCCGTCTTTATATTCACCGCCCTCTTGGCGCTGCCCTTGTCCGCCCAGGATTTTTAGCCCGGCCATGACGCAGAAATACTGCGGGG
>BOBW01000210.1 GCA_026002595.1 Spirochaetia bacterium
CCCGGCCATCGTGCTGAACCCGGAAAAGTGTATCCGCTGCGGACGTTGCGTCAAGGTCTGTCAGGAAGTGCAGAATGTCTGGGCCCTGGAATTCCTGGGCCGGGGTATCAAGGGCCGGATCGCCAGCGCGGCGGACGTCCCCCTGGGGGAAAGCCCCTGTGTCAAGTGCGGCCAGTGCGCCGCCCATTGCCCGGTGGGGGCCATCTACGAGCGGGACGACACGGTGAAAGTCTGGGCCGCTCTGCAGAACCCGGACCTTTACCCGGTGGTGCAGATAGCCCCGGCGGTCCGTGTCGCTTTGGCGGAGGAATTCGGCCTTGAGCCGGGGACCATCCTGACCAAAAAGATATACGCCGCCCTGCGGCGTCTGGGTTTCAAGACCGTGTTCGACACCAACTTCTCTGCGGACCTTACCATCATGGAAGAGGGTACGGAGCTCGTGAAGCGGCTTACTGAAAAGTCGAAAGACATTCCTCTGATCACCAGTTGCTGCCCGGCCTGGGTCGATTATATGGAGAAATACTACGCCGACATGATCCCCAACTTCTCCACGGCGAAATCCCCCCAGCAGATGATGGGCGCCATGATCAAGGCCTATTGGGCCGGCAAGGCCGGGATTGACCCCAAGAAGGTCTATTCCGTGTCGGTCATGCCCTGTACCGCCAAGAAGTGGGAAACCCGGCGGAACGACGACATGAAGAGCGCCGGGGCCGGTCAGGACGTGGATACCGTGATCACCACCCGGGAACTTGCCCGGATGATCAAGCAGGCGGGTATCGAAATCCTCAAGCTTGATGATGAAGAAGCGGATAGCCCCTTGGGCCCCTACACCGGGGCGGGAACCATCTTCGGCGTCACCGGCGGCGTCATGGAAGCGGCGGTCCGCAGCGCCTATTTCCTCGTCACCAAAAAGGAACTGGCGGATGTGAACTTCAAACCCGTCCGGGGCCTTGACGGGGTCAAAGAAGCGGAAGTGGATTTCGGCAATGGTACGAAGATACGTATCGCGGTGGCCCACCAGATGGGGAACATCGCCGCGGTGCTGGACAAGATTCGGGCGGCACGGGATGCGGGAAAGGAAACCCCCTACCACTTTGTGGAAGTCATGGCCTGCCGCGGCGGCTGCGTCTCCGGGGGCGGCCAGCCCTACGGCATCACCGACGAAGTCCGCGCCAAGCGCACCAGGGGCATCTACAGCGATGACGAGAAATCGGCCATCCGCTGTTCACACCTGAACCCCTACATCCAGCAGGTGTACAAGGAATTCCTGGGCGAGCCCAACGGCCACAAGGCCCACGAACTGCTGCATACCAAGTATGTGCCGCGGGAACTGTATTCAAACTAGTTGTAAAGAGTAATGGGCAATTTAAGCGTCTGAGGGTCTTTGGCCTTTAGGCGCTTTTTTATTTCTTTATTAATCAGAATTTGTATGGTACACTATAAAAAGAGAGGAACAAACATGAAAGAAATTTTTCTTACCTTCGCGAAATACAACGAAGCCGCAAACAAGGCCGTTGTTTCCATCCTGAATACCCTGTCCAATGATGACCGGGAAAAGTCCCGCAAGAGTTATTACGGGAGCCTGTCGGGGCTTGTCCGGCATATCCTGGAGGGGCAGGTGTATATCCTGGGGCTGTTTAAAGACGCGGCCGCGGGTAACGCCGCCGCGTCAAAGGCCCTTGCGTCCCTGGCAAAGATCGATATCCCCGAGGCCAAGAAGCTGAGCGAGGAACAGTGGAAGACCGTTGCCGCGGGCCTTAAGGCCGCCGACAAGGCCTATATCAATTTTGTTGACGCTCTGGATGAAAAGGATTTTAGCGCTCCGGTTAAGGTGGAATGGTACAATGGCAAGCCCCCGGCGGCGCCCCTTTACTTTATGCTCCAGAATGCTGAGGCCCATGGAACCCACCACCGGGGACAGGTTTCCCAGATTCTGGATTCCCTTAAAATCGACAACGATTGGTCGGGGATCGCTCCGGCT
>BOBW01000211.1 GCA_026002595.1 Spirochaetia bacterium
GAGTACCTGCACCCGGCCTGAACCGTTTAACGGATTCTAAAGAGGAAAGAAAATGGAAGAATTAAGAGTTGGAGTTTTGGGTTTCGGCGGCATGGGGCATTACCACAGTACAAACGTAAAAGTTCCCGGTGTGCATTTCGTCGCCGCCTGTGATCTGGATGCGGAGCAGCTTGCGGATGCTGAAAAAATGGGGCTCAAGCCTTACTTAAATGATGAGGACGCTTTCTTTGCGGACAGCGGCATCAACACGGTGCTGCTCACGGTTCCTAACCATCTGCATAAGCAGTACGCAATCAAGGCGGCAAAGGCGGGGAAGAACATCATCTGCGAAAAGCCTGCGGCCCTCTGCATCGAAGATTTTGACGAGATGACCCGCATTGCCAAGGAATGCAGGGTGCTGTTCGAGGTACACCAGAACCGGCGCTGGGACAAGGACTTCCGCATTATCAAAAAAGTGTATGACGAAAACCTGGTGGGGAATATTTTTAACATTGAGTCCACCCTCCATGCCCAGAACTGCAAGCTCCACGGCTGGCACGAGTTCAAGCGTTTCGGCGGCGGCATGATCTGGGACTGGAGCGTCCACCTGATCGATCAGGCCTTGTTCCTGATTCAGGACAAGATCGATACGGTCTACGCGGACCTGAAACGGGTCTTCTGCACCGAAGTGGATGACTATTACAAGATCATCATCAAGTTCCGCGGCGGGCAGTCCATCACGATTTCCCACAGCACCTACGGCCTCAAGCCCGCCCCCCGCTGGCTCGTCATGGGGGATCGGGGGACCGTGGTGGTGGAAACCTTTGCCGGGGACGGCCATCTCTACAAGACCACCGAGTTTGTGCCCAAGCTCCCGCCCCGGATCGAGCTCAACCCCGCAGGTCCCACCCGCAGCTTTATCCCGCTTGCTCCGGGGGTCCTTGTCACGGAGGACCTCCCCGCGGTGGAAACCAGCTGGCTGGACTACTACCGGAACTGGGTAGACGTGCTTAACGGGAAAGGTGAATTCAAGATCAAAAATGAAGAGGTCCGCCGGGTTCTGGCGGTAATCGAAGCGATCTTTGAATCCGGCAAAACCGGGCTGGCTATACCGTTTAAATACGATAACTGAGGCAGTTCCAAAATTAAGAATTTAACCACGGACCACACTGACCCTCACGGACTTTTGCTTAGAAATCTCATTCTTTGTCCGTGGTGTCTGTGTGGTCCGTGGTTAATCAGTTGCCGTCTTTAATAATCTCGATCTTGATGCCGTCATTTTGATCCGGTTCATCCTTGGGGGGAATAGTCACCTTGAGGATGCCGTTTTTGTAGACCGCCTTGACCTGCTCCTGGGCGTATTTGTCCAGGGGAACAAAGTACTTCTGTTTTTCAATGTCCTTTAATTTGAGCCGACGCTTGAAGTACCGTAAATTCTCTTCGGGAAGATCCGGATTTTCACCTTCGGCAATCTTTGCAGAAAAGACCATGTAGTCCCCCTGGAAGGAGAGGCTGATGTCCTTTTCGTCAAAGCCCGCCAGGGCGAATTCGAAGATGAGGCTGCGATCGCTTGTCATGTAGGCGTTCATCGGCGGATAGGAATAGTTGGGGTAGAAATCGGTGTTTTCGTCGAAGGCGCCCTTGCCGAAGGGGCCGAATGGTCCCCGGCCTCCAAAGTGACCCTGCGGGCCGAAAGGCCCCTGAGAATCCCCGGCTTCGCCGTTCCCAAACTGGTTAAAATTGCGGTGAAATTCGTCGCTGAAATCCCTGGCGGCATCGAAGATCTCGTCGAAGATCGTCCCCAGATCCATGTAACCCTTGCCCTTCATAGTGGCTCCTTTGCGCAGGGCTTTTTCCCTGCGCGTACCGGCCTTTCGGCCCGGCTGTGTTTTTTGGACCCTCATACGAGCGATCCTTATCTTTAATATAATATGATTTTGCTGAATAGGCAATAAGGACCCGGCCTCAAGTCTTTACGTATCCCCTTGACAGAGG
>BOBW01000212.1 GCA_026002595.1 Spirochaetia bacterium
GCAGTATCGAGACCATCATCGTGGCAAGCGAATACGAGGCCCTGCTGCTGGAAAACACCCTGATCAAACAGCATTCCCCCAAGTACAATATCAACTTAAAGGACGGCAAAACCTACCCGGTGATCCGCATCACCGCCGAGGAGTTCCCCCGAATTTTCAGGACCCGGCACATCATCGAAGACAAGAGCCTTTACTTCGGCCCCTTCCCCAATATACAGGCCGTGGACACCATGCTTGAGCTTATCGAAAAACTCTTTCCCCTGCGGAAATGCCGGGTTCTCAAAAAGCGCGAAAGTCCCTGCATGTACTACCACATCGGCCGCTGCATGGCCCCCTGCTGCGCCAAGATCAGCGCCGAAGAATATTCAGGCCATGTCCGCCGGGTGGAGCAGCTTCTGGCGGGTTCCGCCGGGGACAGCACCGCCGGGGCCGCAGAATCCCTGATCCTTGACCTGACCGAGCAAATGCACAAAGCCGCGAAGGAACTGCATTTTGAACGGGCCGCCCAGCTGCGGAACGCCATCCGTGCCATCGAGGACCTTGCCGGGGGCGACAGCTCCGTGGTGGACTTCGACCCCGAAGGCCGGGACTACATCGCCTGGGCCACCGAGGGGGTCTTTACCACCTTTACGGTTTTCTCCATGCGGGGCGGCAAAATGACCGGCCGGGAGCTTTTCCGCACCCGTTCCGCCGCGGACGAATTTGAATCCCTGGAAACCTTCGTTGCTTCCTATTACAACCCGAGCAGGCCGCCCCCGGCTTTCATTTTCATTACCCAGCCGCAGAAGGAATCGATAATAGGTGATGAACCTCCGGCGGAACCTGTTGCTGAGGCCCTCTCCCGCGAGAGCGCGGAGGAGTTGGTAATTGAAGAAGGACAGAATGATATCCGCTCATTATCGCAGTGGTTCAAGGAACAGTTTGGATTTGAGCCGGAGATTTCCGTGCCTGCGGAACGGCACCACACGGCGGTGCTGGCGATGGCCCGTCAGAACGCGTTAGAAGATCTACGAAAGCGGCTGAAGGAACGCGGCGCGGGTCCGGCCCTGGACGAACTGGTGCAGGCCCTGTCCCTGAGCCGGCGGCCCGAGCGGATCGAAGGCTTCGACATTGCCCAGCTTGACGGGAAGTATCCGGTGGCATCTCTCATCTCTTTTAAAAACGGCGTACCGGATCGGAAGAATTACCGTTACTTCAAGCTTCGCACCGTGGTGGGAATCGTGGACGACTTTGCCGCCATGCGGGAAGTGGTCCACCGCCGTTACTCGCGGCTTATCCGCGAGGGGAAGGAACTCCCCGATCTGGTGCTCATCGACGGCGGCATCGGCCAGGTGAACGCCGCCAAGGGTGTGATGGACGAGCTGGGGATGGACAGTGATGTCGTGGGGCTTGCCAAACGGGACGAGGAACTCTGGCTTCCCCATGCAAAGGACCCGGTGCGGCTCTCCAAACGCTCCGAGGGATTGAAGGTCCTGCAATTCGTCCGGGATGAAACCCACCGCTTCGCCACCGGCCTTAACCAGCGGCTGCGGTCCGGGGATCTTTTCTTCCCGGTTTTGGAATCGGTTGAAGGGATCGGTCCCAAACGGGCGGCGGCTATCATGAAGGTCTACGAAAATATCAATAACATCGCTGCGGCAAGTCCGGCGGACCTGGCGGAAAAATGCCGCATAAGCGAAGGGGCCGCGCGGGCGGTCCGGGCGGCGGCAAAGCTGGCACTGGAGGACCAGGCCGAGGCGAAGAAACGGCTGAACCCAACGGCAGGTACGGCGCGGCGCAGCGGCGATTCCCGGCGGGCCTCAAAAACAGAATCACTGGCGGAGGAAGCCTTTGCCGCAGAGGATACGCCGGAGTACGGCGGTGAAAAAGGCGGGATGTAACAGCCCGGCGTATACCGGCGGACATACAGAACTGGCCGTTGATAGTAATGTCCTTAGGCTCCGATTCTCAACCT
>BOBW01000213.1 GCA_026002595.1 Spirochaetia bacterium
GAAAAGAATTGCCCGATGGTATTATAAATAACCAGGGGCAGGGAAATGCTGATGAGTACCTTCCAGGGGTTTCCCTCCAGAATGAATTGACGCCGCGCTTCGTCTTTTTTACTGATCCTGATATCGCCCGGCATCCCTGTTATTCCGCCCAGTCCCGGCTGCGGCCCACGGCCTTGTGCCACCCGGCGAGCAATGTTTCCCGCTTTGCCCCATCCATGGCGGGAATAAAAGTGGTGCCGCATTTCCACATGGCCCGCACTTCCGCAAGGTCCTTCCAGAAGCCAACGGCGAGACCTGCGAGGTAGGCGGCGCCCAGGGCGGTGGTTTCCCGGATCAGGGGACGGCGGATATTTCCGTTGATGATGTCCGCCTGGAACTGCATGAGGAATTTGTCCCGGCTTGCGCCGCCGTCAACCTTGAGTTCCGGAAGTTTTTCGCCGGTGTCCTTTTCCATGGCCCGCACCAGGTCCAGGCTCTGGTAGGCGATGGATTCCTCCGCCGCGCGGATGATGTGCTCCCGCTTGGTGCCCCGGGTAATCCCCACGATGCAGCCCCGGGCATACATGTCCCAATAGGGCGCGCCGAGGCCGGTGAAGGCGGGCACAAGATAGACGCCCCCTGAGTCCTTCACCTTGCCCGCATAATATTCGGCATCGGCGCTTTCGGTGAAGAAGCGCATCTCGTCCCGCAGCCACTGGATCACCGCGCCCCCCACAAAGACGGAGCCTTCCAGCACATACTGGACCTTGCCGGGAAGGCTTGCGGCAATGGTGGTTAAAAGACCGTTCCTGCTTTCAAAGGCCCTGTCCCCGGTGTTCATCAAGAGGAAGCAGCCCGTGCCGTAGGTGTTCTTGGCCTCCCCCTTTTCAAAACAGCACTGGCCGAAAAGAGCGGCCTGCTGATCCCCGGCGTCCCCGGAAAGGGGAATCTCGGTCCCCTGAATGTTGACCTGTCCGTACACTTCGCTCGAAGGCCTCACCGCCGGAAGCATGGCGCGGGGAATGTCCAGGGCCGCAAGGAGTTTATCGTCCCAGTCGAGCTTATGAATGTCGTAGATCATGGTGCGGCTGGCGTTGGTATAATCGGTAACGTGGACCGCGCCGTTGGTGAGTTTCCAGATAAGCCAGGTGTCCACGGTGCCGAAAAGAACTTCCCCCTTACGGGCCTTTTCCCGCGCCCCCTCAACATGATCGAGGATCCATTTTATTTTGGTTCCCGAAAAATAGGCGTCAGGCACAAGGCCGGTGGTTTTGCGGATATAGTCCCCCATGCCGTTCTTTACCAATGCGTCCACAATGTCCGAGGTCCGGCGGCACTGCCACACGATGGCGTTGTAAACGGGCCGCCCGGTTTTTTTGTCCCAGAGGATCGTGGTCTCCCGCTGGTTGGTGATGCCGATGGCGGCAATGTCGGAAACCGCCACATCATACTTGGTGATAAGTTCCATCATCACCGCGTACTGGGAGGAATAAATTTCCATGGGGTCATGTTCGACCCAGCCTTCTTTGGGATAAACCTGGGCAAACTCCTTTTGCTCGACCCCGATCATGTTCTGATCCCGGCCAAAAAGAATTGCCCGCGAACTGGTGGTCCCCTGATCCAAAGCTAACACATACTTGGCCATGATGATGCTCCTTTTACTGTTTTCTCCCCACAAGGATCAGCCGTTCCGCATAATTGTCGTAGGGCGATTCATTCCAGTCACCGTAAATTTCCACCCGAGAAAAACCCGCATCAAAAAGAAGGCCCCGCAGTTCCGCTGCGGAATACAAACGCTGGGTAAAGGTCCGTTCGATTTGTTTGCCGTCCTTTATACATATCCACCGGTTTTTTAGGCTGCCCCAGGAATCGACCGCCTCATATTCGGTAAGGACAAAAAAACCCGCCCGTTCAAACCATTCGGATTCGACAAAATCCCGGACAACAATTTCCTTTCCCA
>BOBW01000214.1 GCA_026002595.1 Spirochaetia bacterium
CGGGAGGGTGACTCGAAAAAAAGTCCCAACACCCCCCTGGGCCGCATCGGCGAGCCTGAGGATATCGGCGACGTGGTGGCCTGTATGGTGACCGATGCTTTCCGTTACATGACCGGCTCCACCGTTTTGGTGGACGGCGGCCTAAAACTGCGTAATATTTAAGGAGTGAATATGGAACAGATTAACGCCATCAACTTTGCACCCTTTCCGAGGAAGGGCGTGCTGGGCAGCGCAAACGCAAAGATCAGCCTGCAAAAAATGATCGATCGCACCGGGGTAAGTCACGTCATCCTTACCCCTTCGGGCCTGCAGGATGATCCCCAATCAACGGAAATAGATTTTTCCGGGACCGCCGCAGACAAGGAACTTATCGACTTCATCAGTTTTGCCCAAAAGCAGAAACTCAAGGTGATCATGAAGCCCACGGTAAACTGCAAAAACGGTACCTGGCGGGCCTTCATCAATTTTCTTGACGTGGGCACCGCGGAAGAAACCGCCTGGGGCCAGTGGTTTAAGTCCCACGAGAAATTTCAGCTCCACTATGCAAAGATCGCCCGGGAAACCGGCTGCGTCATGTTTATCGCCGGCTGCGAAATGGCCTCTTCCGAACGGCGGGAGAAAGAGTGGCGCAGGCTCATCGGCAAAGTAAAAAATGAGTTTAAGGGAACCGTCAGTTACAATACCGACAAGCACCACGAAGATCATGTTGCCTGGTGGGACGCGGTGGATGTGATCTCCTCAAGCGGCTACTATCCCACCGGCACATGGGAGGCCCAGCTTGACCGGATCGAAAAGGTAGTAAAGCAGTTCAACAAACCCTTCTTCTTTGCGGAGATCGGCACCATGAGTACCAAAGGTTCCATGTACATCCCCAATTCGTGGAAGCTCGAAGGGGATGCCGATGTGGAGGATCAGGAATCCTGGTATAAAGAAATGTTTGAACATACCAAAAAGCGGCCCTGGGTGGAGGGTTACGGCCTCTGGTCCTGGGGCGCCGATCTCTACGATCCCGACCAGGCGGTGAATCACAAAAAATACGAACTCTACGCAAAGCCTGCGGAGAAAGTCGTTTACAAATATTTCAGGGGCAAATAACAGTAATACTGTTGACGCAGCATCGCTGCAAAAGAGAGGTAACACATGATTTTAGCGGATGCATTAAGATCGGAACCGGATCGTACCTGGGATTATGCAATACAGACCGGCATTAAACACGCGGTAATCGGCGCGCCCAATGACGGCAAATTCGACATCACCGATTATTCCCACTGGCGGGGCCTCTACGACCGGTATATGTCCAAAGGGCTTACCCCGGTGGTGGTTGAGGGCGCGCCGGAACCGGCCCACGAAAGTATCAAGCGGGGGGACGCCAACCGGGACAAGAGCATCGATCAGGTGCTGAAATACCTCCCCATTCTGGATAAGCTCAACCTGCGAACCATCTGCATCAACTGGATGCCCTACAAGGGCTGGTTTCGCACCCGCAACAACATTCCCGCCCGGGGCGGCGCGCTGGTCACCGGCTTCTACCGGGAAGACATTCCCGACACGGAGCCCCTGCTCATCACAACGGAGCAGCTCTGGGAGAACCTCGCGTATTTTCTGAAAGCCGTTGTCCCCTCCTGCGAGAAGTACGGTATCAAGCTTGCATTCCACCCCGATGATCCCCCGGTTCCCCGGCTGGGAGACGTGGAGCGCATCCTTATCAACAGGGCCAATATCGAAAAGGCCCTGAACATCGTGCCCAGCGCCTTTGTGGGGATCACCCTCTGTCAGGGCTGTTTCTGCGCCATGGGGGAGGATATCTACGATACTATCACCGCCTTTAACAAGCGCGAAAAGGTGTTCTTTGTCCACTTCCGCGACATCGAAGGCACACCGCAGTCTTTCTGCGAAACCTTCCACGATATCGGCCCCACGGACATGGTCCGC
>BOBW01000215.1 GCA_026002595.1 Spirochaetia bacterium
TTATCGCCCAGGCCGGTAATTTTTTACAATGTAAGGAATTACCGGTTTTTTTTACTCTTTTGCCTTCTTCAATAATGCGCTGTTAGCCTGCGCGACCTGCGTCCCCGTTTCCCCATAGGTGAATTGGTAGAGCCGTTCCAGGATGGCGGCGATTTTTTCCGCATAGGCCCTGTCCGAGGCCCAGGTCCCCGCAAGGCCGTTGATGGTGGGGGCGGAGCCGTAGCGGACCCAGCGGTACCGGGGGTCCACCAAGTCCTGTTTAAGCGGCTCATCGGTGGCATAGGCTTTAAGATGCTGGATATGCGCCCGCACCCCGAGCCGGGGCTCGCTGAAGCGTTCCCCGTTCTGTCCGGGGCCGATGGCGCCCAGGCCGCAGAAGTTATTCATGTCCGGGGTTACCAGGCCCCCGTACCGGAGGAACCCCGTTTCCAGGCACATCTGGGCAAAGGCGATGTCGTGGTTTACCCCTTCGGCGGCGCTTTCTTCTATATAATAGGCGCACAGGTTCTCCACAAAGTCCTTTTCCGCTTCGATGTTGGTTTTTTCCAGAAAGAGGGCCAGCTTGTCCCGGGGGATCAGCCCCTGTCCCAGGATATGATCCGGGGTCGGCGGAATTTCAGGCCGTTCAGGAGGATTTTCTGCTATAGCCGGGGCCTCGGGCCGGGCCGCAGGAAGGCCCGCACAGGAAAAAAACAGGCTGCTCAAAAAGACTGAAGCGCAGATTGCAATCAACAGGAATTTGGGGGGCAGTAAAAAAAGTTTTGTTTTCACAGTGATATATCGGTGGAATTCGGCGAATGATTAAACCGCCATCCATCCCGGCGCCCTATATAGCGTGTGAATAATGACATCTATCCCGATTTTATCGGGCATCTGGAAGTACGTGACACGGGCGGCCTGATGCCGATCCGCGGTATACGGGGTCTTCCCCCTACGGACCGCCCCCGGGAACGGCTTTTTCATGAGGGACCGGCGGCCCTTTCGGATTATGAACTGCTGGCGATCCTCCTTAATACGGGGATAAAGGGCAAAAATGTCACCGTACTGGCACGGGAACTCCTGGAACGGCTCGACCAGGATAAGGCCATCCCCCCGGTGGATGAACTTGCCCGCATCGGCGGAATGGGGGAGTCCAAGGCAAGCGCCGTGGTGGCCATGCTGGAATTCGGCCGCCGGCGCTGGGGTTCCACGGGCCAGAGGATCCGGCATCCTTCGGATATTTACAGCATTATCCGCCATCATGCGGATCGGAAGCAGGAGCGCTTCCTCTGCCTCTCCCTGAACGGCGCCCACGAAGTCCTGGAGGTAAGGATTATCACCACCGGCCTCGTGAACCGGACCATCGTGCATCCCCGTGAAGTCCTGGCCGATGCCGTTACCGACCGGGCCGCCGCGGTGATCGTGGCCCATAACCACCCCTCGGGAAAACTCACCCCTTCCCCGGAAGATGATGAAATCACCAGCCGCCTGAAATCCGCAGCAGACATCCTTGGTATCCATTTTCTCGATCACCTTATCTTTACCGCCGCCGTCTGGTTCAGTTACCGCCAAAGCGGCCGCCTGGAAACTCTCCCTCCCCCTGAAACCCTGGGACCGGGACCAATGACCGCAAGCTGACAGAAAAAATATCACTTTAGTAAATACCACCAGCTTGTAATCGGAGCAAAAATCGAGGGAAGGATTTAATAATCAGGAGTGTCTTGGGTGAGGAAAATGGGAACTGGTACTATTCGTTTTTTGTAACAGAAAAAAATATAGGGGAGCTTCTTGAAGAACTCCGCAGTCCAAATGCGGTACCTCAAGGAACTACCCCTTATACCGTTCAGGATAAACCACTCCGCAAACTTTTGCAAGAGAATTTTCAGGATTAAAACTATCTCGACTTATCTA
>BOBW01000216.1 GCA_026002595.1 Spirochaetia bacterium
AAACGCCCTGTCTGGGAATCGGAGGCTATCCGTACCCTGGCGCCCTGGTCCGCATAGGCCTGAAGTACCGGGAAGTCAGGGGTGGGCCAGAGAAATTCCAGCTTCCTCCCTGCGGTAACCCCCAGATCCACTATTGTCGGAATGAGCGTGTTGCTGTAGGTATCCTTGGCCAGGGACATCTCCGCCATATTAAGGCTTATTTCCGATTCCTCAGGCCGGAGCTCCCCGGTAATCGTTAAAACCTGGTCCGCCTGGGCAATATTCAGGTTCCCCGCAACAAGACCCTGGGCCAGGACGCCGGAAATATCGAATTTGAAGGGGAGCGGGGTATCCGCGGGCACCGCAATATCAATGCTGAAAATATTGGGTATCCACCGGTCAAAACGGAACCACCCGCTCACCATGCCCTGTCCGTCCCCCACGGCGGCGGGCAGGGGGCCGAAGGTCATTTCATTTCCTTCAATGGTTACGATCATGGGGACCAGGGGCCTGATATCCTCACTCAGGTAGCCGGGCACCTGTAAGCGGACGCTCTGCCCATAGGCTGTCCCGAAGAATTCGGGGTCCCCCAGGGAACCCCGGATCTGCACTGAAGCGGTGGCATATCCCCCGGTCATTACGACCTTTTGTCTACTGGGGATGAATTCCCAGAGCGCCGGAAAATCAACATAGATATCCTGCGCCTGGGCGTCGATGGTATTCCGGGTAATGGAACCGGTGACAGCCCCCCGGATCGGGGAAGGATTGGAAAAGCCCGCGTAAAAGTCCCCGGCATCGGAAATACGGAACCGGATCATGTCCTGGGGTCCCCCGGTGAGGGACAGAATATCCTTTTCGCGGAAAAAGACAAAATCAAAGGGGGCATCGGATTCACCGGCGTCAAGACGGATTTTTTCGATGTTTAAGGTCCCTTCAAAGGAATTCAGGGCATCCCCTATGTTGAGCCATGAAGAGAGGGGCTGAAATCCGCTCTCCAGCCCAAAGGACAGATCGATGTTCCTCCCGGCTGCGGTTCCCCAGATCCGGCCTTCGGTCCCGGCCTCGGCGGAGCGGCGGTTTATCCGCAGCCAGGGCAGGTCCGCCTGGACAGTACCGGCGCTGAGCCGCATATCCCGGAGGAGGAATTCTTCGTTATCCAGGCTTGCCGTACCAGAGGCCTCAATGTCGGTATTCTGATTCCGGGCAATAAGGGAACTTAAGTCCATGTCCACAAAAAAGGAATCCGCGCTGTCCCAGGAAAAACGGACATCCCCGGCAACAACCGCTCCCCAGGAATTTTCCAGAAACCGGGCAAGCTGCATGCCGGTTCCGAAAAGGCTTATATCCAGATGTTGGGCCGCCCAGGAAACTTCCGCCGTGTAAAACTCGTTCCCCGGAGAGGTGGTCCGGCCCGGGCTTTCCGTGTCCGCAAGGATAGATCTTGCAAGTTCCCTGTTATTGGAAATATTGAGCTGTCCCCGGATATCCGTAAAATCCCGGTTCCAGGAAAGACTCGCCCGGCCGTTCAGGGCGCCCAGGCCGTCATCCAGGAAAAGCTCATCGAAAACCGCCCCATCCTGATCCGCGTTCCCGGAAACCCGCAGTATTGATCCGGGGGAACCCGGTGTGGACAGGTCCGTAAGCTCTATCCGGTTAATATCGAGGGACCAAAAATTGAGGGAATTGTAACGCAGGGCAGAGGAGAGCCGCATCCGGGCAATCTGTCCCCGGAAGGGAATGGGAATATCGTTGGCCGTCACATACCCGGAATAACCTGCAACAGCGGTATTGGCGGCAAGATAGGCTTCCAATCCATAGGAACCATGGACAGTTAAGGCCTGCCGATCCAGAAACCGCCCTTCAAACTGATAGGTCATATCCTTATAAGCCGCGGAGAGG
>BOBW01000217.1 GCA_026002595.1 Spirochaetia bacterium
GATAAAAATCTTTGGCATACTGATACATTTTCATGCCGTAATCCCCAAATTCTACCCCCAGCGAGTGTTTATATTCTGTCCAGAGAAACCACAAAAATCCGCCTAACGCTGCATACATATACAAGCGCAATGTTTCATCATTGGCTGGTTTCCGTTGCAGATAAACAGACAGCAGCTTATCCATTTGGTCTTTTGTATAATAGGAATAAATGGAGTACATTGATATGTCCATGATCGGATCACCCATGCCCGCATATTCCCAGTCTATTATCAGGACCCTGTCATTTTTCAGCCGTATAAAATTGTCAGGGTTAGAATCAATATGACAGAAGGTTTTCTCAATATCCATTCCTGATAACAGCCCAAGAAGGTTCTTCATTTCTTTATATGTTTCATTATAGGGAATCATAATTATTTTTTGATCCTCACACAAATTCCAGTATCGCTCTATCTCTCTTTCTATATCAAACATATTTTTTACTGAAAGGCCGCTCTGATGAACTTTTCGTAATATATCCATACTACGCTGTACATCATCATCATTTTCAGCATTGGTATTCCGGGTATTAGAATAAAAAACTGTTATTTTTTCTCCGGTATTTTCATCAAAGAATATCACTTCATCAGAAATATTTAATTGTCGTACAATATCGTATGCCGCCTTTTCATGATGCCGGTTAATAAGCTTATCAGTTCCTTCACCGGGCTGTCGGAATAGATATGTTTTATCACCAATCATGAAACTAAATGACCTGTTCGTCATACCAGCCTTTGTATTTTTTATGTTCGTAATATCACATTCCTGTACATTAAATGCTTTTGAAATAACCTGTAGAGATCTGTTTGACGTATTATTTCCATATATGGGATCAAAAAGACGTAATTCCTCAAGACTTTCAAATTCATAAACATTTTGATTGCTTTGTCTGTTTATATATAAATTCAGATGATTGATTTCATCTATAAAAACGTTTTCCCACATATAATTATCTATATTTGGTTTATGATAATAATCATATATCTTCCGGGAAAATATCTCTGAAAAATCCTGCGATAAAAAAACAGGCCCATACATGACCCAGGAATCCTGTCCACCGATTGTCACATTACATATACGCCCAATATCATCAATCTCTACACACCATTCAGACGTAGGACCATCTATATACACACAACTATACCAACTTTCGGTCTCATAAGACTGAAAAACGTTCTCCCGGATCCAGTTGTCCGCAGATAAAATATAAGTATTTTTTAAATAATCGCGAACAATATACAAACTTGCAAGATTGTTTTTATTTGAATACTCATGATTAAATACTAATTTTACATTATATTTATCTATCAGATAATCAAACTTCTCTTTTAAATACCCAACTACAATTATTATTTCATCAATGCCTTTCCCTATCAACTGTTGAATTTGCCGTTCAATCATGGGAACCCCCTTCACAGGGATCAATGCCTTGGGTATATCATAGGTCAACGGTACAAAACGTGCCCCAAATCCTGCTGCGAGAATTATTGCGTTATCTACTTTGGGCATGACGGCTTTCCTGCAGTTTCGATCAAATAGTGATTTTTTATTCTATGACTACATCTAAAGGTTTACCCAACCAAAATGCAGGCGGTGTAATTCCAAAAAGTTTACTTATTGTTGGTGCAATATCCATAATGCTGGCATCATCATCAATTTCAATATGTTTTATTCCTTTCCCATATATTACTATAGGTATTTGACGGGTCTGAAGACTGTCATCTGTATGCTGATAATTTACTCCCCCCCCCCCCCCCCCCTCCCATTCAATATTTTTATTAAATTTTCAAAAATTTCCAACCCCCTCATTTTTTTTTTTTTTTTTTTTT
>BOBW01000218.1 GCA_026002595.1 Spirochaetia bacterium
TACCTGGAATTTCAGATAAAAGTACGGGACCGTTACCGCGCCCTGCTCCCCCTTTTCCGGTCCCAGGGTTCCCGTGTGGAAATTATCGATGCCTCAAAGCCTCCCGCGGAAGTGGCGGAAGAAGTGTGGAGGGCCATAAAAAAAATGCCGATAATCCTTAATAATGGGTAAGTTCAGGACTGTCAGCATTATTTTACTCATAACGATATTCCCGGCGCCGCTTTCAGCCTATTTTGTGGAGTACAAGGAGCAGTACTATAACCTTTACCATCTGCACCATATCCAGTACCCCGATGACTCCATGGAAAACATCTACTGGCTGGAAAAGGCCGCAAAGGCGGATTTTGCCAACCCCCTCTATGCCCTCGCCCTTATCGAAAACGAAACCCAATGGGAAAAGTACCGCTATCTTTTTATGATGCATGTGAACCTCAAACTGATTGAACAGTACCTCTTTCTGGGAAACAAGTGGAACAAGCGGAACGCCTGGTTTTACAACGCCCCCTGGAAAGAGCAGAACCTGAAAAGCCTTGAGACCGCGGAAACCTGCTACCGCACCGCCCTGTACTACTGGCAGGAGGCCAACGAATGGGCCGCAAAAGCCGGAGACAGGCGTTTCCGTTTTATCAACCTGGAAAAGGTCCAGTTCTGGGAGGATGAAGCGGGCCGCATGGAAACAGGCTCCCTCAACTATGAAAAAACCATCACCCGGGAACTGGCCCTTCTGCAGCAGGTCCGGGAAAAATTTGAATCAATGCGTCCCTAAAGGGCCGCTTTCCGATAGGAAGGATTAAATGGGCGCCAGCGCGCCCGGCGTCATGGACGAGAACACTTATTAAGTATTAACAGCAAAATTTCCCTTTTTTGTTGCATTTGTCATTTTCATTAAAGCGCCACACACCCCAATGCCCTATATAAGTATCAAAATTGATCAAATTTGATATTGACAAGTAACAGAAAATGGGGTACATTATGGGAGTAAGGTATGTGGTAAAGACACCAAAAAAGCTGGGCAAAATTATCCGGGATATGCCGCCCAATGCGGTGAAAACCCTGGTCCGGCTGATTGATGATCTCGGGGAGTCAGGTCCCATCCGGCCTGAGTATCCAAATTACAGTAAGCTCGGTGCGGTAACCTATCATTGCCATTTGGCGTATAGTTGGGCTGCCTGTTGGCGATGCGAAAAGGACGAATATATCGTGGAGGTAGAGTATGTTGGTAGCCGTGAAAAGGCCCCCTACTGAATTTGTCATTCAGGGGAATGTACCGGAGAAATTTATCAATCTCTTAAAAAAGGATTATGGCTCCGGGGTGACCGTGGAGCGTGACGCAAAAGACGATGAATACGAAATCGCAACCGAAGCGGCCTGGTACAAAGAATTAAAGGCAAAGGAAAAACCCGGTGATATCCTTCGTTTTTACCGGTGCCTGCACAAAATGACCCAGCCGCAGTTGGGAGCTTTATTGGAGGTGTCCAAACAAAAGATCTCCAATATGGAAAACGGCATTATTCCCATAAGCCGGCAAACCGCCCTGAAACTTGAAAAAATATTCAAGGTCCGGGCGGGCAGGTTTATTTAGCCTCGCACATTCATGGTGATGCGGGATGTTCATATCAACTGCGCCGGATGTTCCGGCCAATTGTGTTTGGGATACCGGCCCCGCATTTCCTTGCGCACTTCCGCGTATGAACCTTTCCAGAAACCGGACAAGTCACGGGTAACCTGGAGGGGACGGCCCGCAGGGGAAAGCAAATGAAACACAATAGGCATTGAACAAATTTCACAGGGCGAGCTAATACCGAAGGCATCCTGTAAACGAATCCGCAGAACCGGCTCCCCGCTACTGTAATCAAT
>BOBW01000219.1 GCA_026002595.1 Spirochaetia bacterium
GTTTGGCTAGGTCGCCTAAAGGCTCCCACGCCTCACTCCACCCACATTTTTGTTGCCCTGGTCTTTGCTTCGCAAAGCCCTTATTCGGGCAACAAAAACGTCGCAAACCTTTCACGTTATGTGCAATACCGCCTAAAATTGGTTTGAAATTTATTGAATAAAAACATTGACAAAAAATATGAATCATTATAATATATAATTATTGGAGGTTTTTATGAAAGCAATCTGTGGAATAATCGGAAATGAAGAATATGATCAGTAAAGAAATATTTTTGGTATTTTTTTGTATACATTTTTTTACTATTAATTTAGTCGCGGATAATAATATTACTAATAGAGAATATTTACCCGAGACAAAAGAGGAAAATGAATTATATAAGATAATTGATAAAAACATTTTTCCAACAATAGTGGCCGATAATCTTGATTATTACAAAGAAGTACATGTTGGATGGGCGGGAATTATAAAGGGGTATTCACCAAATTCCGGTAATGTGTCTATTAATTTACTTGTGGAACATAGAAATTTTAATTGGATTGAAATGGTAAATAACGATAAAATTTTATTACCCATATCAATGTATGGCGATGGTGAATTTGTTGCGGAATGTTATTCAAATAATATTCAAGACATTATTTCAAATATTCATAATGGAAAAATTAAATATCTTATAGTCTATGGAACGCCAAGTGGTTTTGACGGTCTTACAAGTCTTGATTTTACAGTAAGAAAAAATAACATCCATATTGACGCTGATTATATTAGGTTTCTCGATAGTGATTTAGTGATAGAAGAAGATTGTAAAGATGAATAAAAATATAATAATGGTGTACGGCGGTACTGCACATAACATACGCTATACGCTGCGCCGCAGTAGCGGCTTGGCCTCCACAAAACCCCAGTCGGGCTTCGCCCTTTGTGGGGTTTTGTGGAGGCACATTTTTGCAGTTGCTGGAAACCTGCGGTTTCCTTTATCGCAACTGCAAAAACGTCGTATAGCTTTCACGTTATACGCCATTTGCCCTAAAATTCTTTGTAAATATATTGACAAAAGATTATAGCTAAAATAGAATGGAAAACATTGGAAGGATTTTATGGGTAAAGATAGTTTTAATGAAAATGATTTTACCAAAGAAAAAGTGACCATAAATATTATTTGGGCTAATATTTTTGGTCTTGTTGTTTTAATTATTGTAGCAATTCTTTTTGGTATCCCTTTTTATTTATTGTGGCATGAAAAATATGTAAATGTTGAAATTTATAATCCAGTAATGAATTTATTTGACCGTATTAAGATTATAGGTTTATACCTATTAATTTTTATTCTACTTACTATTATGCATGAACTAATCCATGGGATATCCTTTGCAATGTTTTCACAAAATAAATTTCGATCAATAAAAATTGGTATTTTGCCAGCACAAAAATTATTTACACCATATTGTCATTGTATGGAAAAGTTAAAAATAAAACATTACAGAATAGCTGCCGTAATGCCATTAATAATTTTAGGAATAATTCCAACAATAATTTCAATATGTATTGGAAATATTACTTTGCTCTTTTGGGGCATAATACTAATTGTTGTGGCTGGTGGGGATATATTAATAATATATAAAACATTAAAAGAAAAAGAAGATGTTTGGGTATTTGATCATCCCAGTGAGGCAGGTTATTTTATTTATAGACCAATTAATAAATAAAGTATGGGGTACGGGCAAACGGCGTATAACATACGGTTTGCGGTTCGGGGCTAAAGCCCCTCCGGGTTCCGTTCGCCTAGGTCAGTCGCTACGCTCCTTCCCACGGCTCACTCCACCCACATTTTGCCAGCCCTGGTCTTTGCTTCGCAAAG
>BOBW01000220.1 GCA_026002595.1 Spirochaetia bacterium
CGCCGCCATGGATGGCGGCATTTCTGACCATTTCAAGTAGCATGGCACATAACGTGAAAGCTATACGACGTTTTTGCGGTTGCGATAAAGGAAACCGAAGGTTTCCAGCAACCGCAAAAATGTGCCGTAACAAAACCCCACAAAGGCCGCAGGCCGACTGGGGTTTTGTGGAGGCCGAGCCGCCTACCGGCGGCGAAGCGTATAGCGTATGTTATGTGCAGTTTGTCCGTACCCCATTATTCTATTCAATTATCTCCTTGCTTAATTATTTTTTTTATAACTTTATCTATAAATAATATTATTACAAGAATAATATTTAACAATATTGATATTATTCCTGAAATATCTAGTAATTGAAATATGATAAGTATTGTCGTTAATAAAATTATTAATAAAGTAATTGCAAAAATAATTTTTAATTTGAACTTAATATTAAATTTTCTTGCTCTTATGATCAAAATAATATCAAATATTATCAAAATTATTATATTTACAATTAAAACAATTAACAATGAATACCATAAAGTTAATTTCCAACCAAATAACATTGCCAAATATATAGTAGTCGGTCCATCGGCACCACCAATAATTGAAACTAATGAAAGTTCAGGAATATCAAAATTATTAGTATGTTCTGACAATAGATAATTGACTATAATTATTAACCCTATCAATAATATTTTCAAAATAATGTGAAAAATAATTTTATTTTTTTCGTTTTTCATATGTTTTATTATCCCATTTCTTGATATTTTGTCAAGTGTTTTTATTCCATAATCTTAAAAAAGCTTAGGACAAATTGCACATAACGTGAAAGCTATACGACGTTTTTGCGGTTGCGATAAAGGAAACCGTAGGTTTCCAGCAACTGCAAAAATGTGCCGGAGAAAAAACGCACTAAGGCCATAGGCCGACTGCGTTTTTTCGTAGGCCAAGCCGCTACTGCGGCGCAGCGTATAGCGTATGTTATGTGAAGTGCCCCGTCCCTTCATTTATATTCCTAGAATTTGTTTTTTCTTTTTATCGTAATCTTCCTGTGTTATTGTTCCATTATCCAATAACACTTTGAATTTTGATAATTCATCTGCTTGAGAAGTTGCAGATGAATTATCAGGTGCATTAGTCTTTGATAATGCCTCATTAATATCACCAACAATTAATGGTCTAATATTTTTATCGATAAATACAGTCTTAAAAGGCGTAAAACTTTTTCCAGATGTTGTATTTATCGTAAATTGCAAAACATTCTCAATACTGTTAATAGTATTGATGTTAATTTGTTCAAATGGTCCATTTGAATTATCATAAATCGCGGTTTTAGTAACAACTAAAAACACTCCGCCTTTTGACAAAAAATTTTCAATCCACAATGCCGAAATAAAGTTACTTTGATCCAAGCTTATCCCAGCATATTTCATGGTTAAGGTCTTTACCTTATCGTGAACCTCATTAGCATCTTTTGTATACCTATACTGACCACGCTTTTCCATTTCAAATTCTCCTTAATGATTATTTTACATTCATTTTAGCATATTGTCAATGATTTTTTACAATATTTCTAAAATAAATGTAAGGGGCATTTCACATAACGTGAAAGCTATACGACGTTTTTGCGGTTGCGATAAAGGAAACCGCAGGTTTCCAGCAACTGCAAAAATGTGCCGGAGAAAAAACGCACAAAGGGCGCAGCCCGACTGCGTTTTTTCGTAGGCCAAGCCGCTACTGCGGCGCAGCGTATAGCGTATGTTATGCGAAGTGGCGGCGTACACCATTATTCTATATTACCATTTTTAATATTTTCTTTTCTTCTATCTAAAAAATAGATAAAAGGAATTACTGAAAAAATAATCCAATGA
>BOBW01000221.1 GCA_026002595.1 Spirochaetia bacterium
GGAAAACCTGGACGACGACACGATCCGCAACGAGCTTGAGCAGGACAGGATCAACCTGGAACGGATCTTCGGCCAAAAGATCTGCGGCATGGCCTACCCCTACGGCACTTTCAATGACCGGGTTATTGCGATAGCCAAAGACTGCGGGCTCCGCTATGCACGGGGAGTCAAAAGCACCCACGAATTCGGTATTCCAAAAGAGCTTCTGGAGTTCCAGCCCACCTGCCACCACAAGGACCCGCAACTGATGGAACTGGCGGAAAAATTCATCAAATCAAAACCCGCAGCACCTGAGCTTTTTTACCTCTGGGGCCACAGTTATGAATTCGATGTGGACAGCAACTGGAACGTGATTGAAGAATTCTGCAAGCTTATTGCCAACCGGGATGACATCGCCTACTGCACCAATAAGGAAGCGTTTTTCGGATAGTGTATTGCAATCACTTTTTGATCGTGATATCCTTGCTATAAAAAGGCAGGTATATGTTTCATCAACTAAAGTGGCTGTGGGGCTTCATAGGTAAAAAGAAGCCCCTCTTTATCTTTGGGCTTATTCTTGCGGCGGTAACGAGTAGTATAACCGTTATCAACCCCTTTCTTTCCCAGCATCTTATTGATGATGTAATCATGCCGGCGGATACGGGTCCCCTGCCCCGGCTCTTAATTACCATGTTTATCGTGACCATGATCCGGTTAAGCATGCGCTATGTCATGGTCATCTCCATGGAACTTTCCAGTACCGAACTCATGACCAATATCCGCCGCCGCATGTACGATGTGATCCAGGGACAGGACTACCGCTTCCTGGACAAGCTCCGCACCGGCAACCTGATGACCCGGGTAACCAGCGACCTTGATATGCTGCGCCATTCCCTTTCGTGGATTTCCTACCAGTTTGTGGACGCGGTGTTCCTCTTTACTTCAACCTTCACCTTCCTTTTGTTCATTAACTGGAAGATGGCCCTGAGCCTCGCGGCCATCACCCCCTTCATCTTTTTGATCTCCAGCTTTTTTGTAAAACGCATCCGGCCCCGTTTCCGTCTGCTCCGGGAAAAACTGACGGTCCTGAGTACCGCGGTTACGGAAAACATTGACGGCAACCGGGTGGTCAAGGCCTTTGCCCGGGAAGATTATGAACAGAAACATTTTGAGGAGCGGAACGCCGATTTCCGGGATACCAGTTACGAGAACGCCTTTATTGCCGCCAAGTACCAGCCCCTGCTGGAACTTTTAAGCCAGCTGCTCCTTATCATCATGCTGGTGGTGGGGGGAATTTTTCTTATCCGGGAAGAATTGAGTCCGGGCCAGTACCTGGCCTTTTCGTCCCTGACCTGGGCGCTTGCCATGCCCCTGCGTATGCTGGGCATCCTCCTTGCGGACCTTCAGCGTTTCTATACCGCCGCCACTATGGTCATGGAAGTGACCGATTCAAAACCGGTTATTGTCGATAAACCCGGGGCCGTGGAAATGGCTGTCCGCCCGGCGGGAAAAATCGAATTTAAGGACGTGGGTTTCTCCATTGAAGGGGTGCCGATTCTGCAGGATATCAGTTTTACCGCAGAGCCGGGGCAGACCATCGGTATTCTGGGCAGCACCGGGTCGGGTAAAACTTCACTGGTCAATATGCTCACCCGTTTCTATGAACCCACCACGGGGACCGTGCTTTTTGACGGCGAGGATGTGCAGAAATTTACCCTGTCCAGCCTGCGCCGCCATGTGGGGCTTGCCATGCAGGATGTGTTCCTCTTTTCCGATTCGATCAAGGGGAATGTTTCCTACGGCCGGCCCGATCTTGACGAGGAAATGGTGCTGCACCGGGCCATGCAGGCGGACGCCCACAGCTTTATCAGC
>BOBW01000222.1 GCA_026002595.1 Spirochaetia bacterium
CGCCGGGCTTCCCCCTCTATGGCGGGCTACGCCCGCGAAATATGTTGGGTTTACTCCCGCCGCTCCCTGCGGTCGCTCTGGTCGTAAACCCTTCATCAACGGCTCAACGGGGGAGGAGCGGCCCCCCTCCCGTTGGTCGGGTTGCCGCAAAGTAGGAAAAAACGCTGGCCTCCATGCCAGCGTTTTTTCCCATCCAGGCGGCATCCTGCCGCCCCGCCAATAAACCGCCACAGCGGGGTTTACTACGCCCGCCCAGCGGCGTTCAACCTTCCGGCCCGGCTTGCTCCGATTCTCAAGGCTTTTTTCCATCCGGCCCCCCTACGGGAGGCTGAAGTAAATCCCAGGGGCAAAGTCCCCAAAGCTTAGTCCACGCAGCCCTTCCCGCAAAGCGGGAAAGGCTGAACGAAAAATAACCCCCACCCAAGCTGTTCCTGAATTACCCAAGAGGTAAACCATTGCCAGCGGTCCCCATCCCCGCCTACCGTAGAACTCCCTGAATCAAGGCAGCATTCTAAACCCGGCACGGATCAGCCATCTCCGAGGAAAACTCCCTAAAGGCTTGATTGCCGCAGCCCCCCCTTACGGGGCTGCTGATATACACCCCGAAGGTTACGTCCCAAAGCTTAATCCCCACAGCAACCCCTACGGGGATGCTGAGCGAAGGTGGAACCGCCCCCCTTGCGGGGGGCTGCCTGATTGAATGACGTATGCTGTCAGTGATTTCATTTTGGCTAAGTCCCTCATATAATATTTATATATTCTTTTTTCTTTTTTTTATTGTCATAAAAGAAAAAGAAAAGAATAGTAGAATAGAGGGGTATACTCTATTCTACTGCAATCAAACAGGGCATATCCCAATATAGTGACGCAAAAACCGAATTTTGCCCTCCGCTTTGTGTCATTAAGCCGGTTTTTTCTGAATTGCAGAGAGCGCGCGCGCGTCCCCTGTTTTGTTTGAAACTGTTTGCCTTTGTTTGATTTTTTGTCAGATAAGCTTTTAACACAGGAAACTTAGTTACAGAAATACACACCCGCCCACTGCTTACAACCCCATGCAACCCTTTTTCAGTCAATACCATAATCCCGTGTCATTTACGGCAAACCAAAAAAGGGGCAAGGGGAAAAACAACAAAAACGAAAACAAAAAAAATTAAGAAAGCTTAGCCCTGAGCATAATCCCGGTCCAGTACCGGGCCTCTGCAGTCCGGGACCGTTCTATCCCCAATTCCTTAAGCCGGACAGACAGGAACCGTTCACTACAGGCGTGTTCGTTATTCTCCTCACACCATTCCTGATACGCCCGAAACAGTTCCCGTGCCCGTACCGATGTACCCGGCCCCTGGACGCAGCACTCCTTGATAAAACTCCCCAGCACATCCATTTCACTCCGGTATTCCTCGGTGGCATTGCTTACCGCCTTCGGCATAACCAGCCCCTCGGCACACCACCGTCTGGCCCCTTCCAAAAGCCAATTCAGAATCCCCGGCCCTTCCTCCAGCAGTTTCTCCTCAAGGTGCTTGTCCTGTTTCTCAGGCGCAATCGTGGTTGTAAAGGGGATCAACTTAATCCGCCGCCATATCCCGTGGTCAGTTCCCCGGACCATGGGCTTGTGATTCGTGGCCATGAAAATCTTGAAAGTCGGAATAAAATCAAAATACTCCCCATACAGGAACCGGGCCGTCAAAGCGTCATTCCCGGTAATCTGTTTGATCAGCGGCTCCGAAAGCCGCCGGCCTTCCTCCGCCTCTGTTGTCGTAACAAACCGTGTCCCCCGGAGCCGCGCAATATCATTGCTGATCTGATCCCCGTTCCGTTTCATAAAGGTTTCCGTAGGCGTAGTCGTCGCATAA
>BOBW01000223.1 GCA_026002595.1 Spirochaetia bacterium
TGCCCATGATGATGGAATTGATCCGCTCAGGATCGGCGGTGCCGGGAATTTCAACGTAAATTTGGTCGCTACAGTTCTCTTGTTTGTTACGGTATATACATTCTATTTCGTTACCCACCGTCCGCCTACGAGGGCAAGGCGCCGGGCATTGCTTATCCTTATCGCCGTATACACGTTCAGTGTTGCAATTGTTTTGCACAAACTTGTCATCGATGGGAAAATGAGCATAGAAATGTTTTACGTGATTACCATTGCAGGGGACGTCCTTTTGGCATTGCTCTGCGGAAATCTGCCGCGGTCGATTATAACCGTGATATACTTCACTGTTATCTCAGTGTATATTGATTATCTCATCCTGTTTCATGGCGCTGCGTTCAGCGGCGGGGGCAACTGGCAGTATGCACTTTCTTTCGCCCTACCCACTATTGTCGCTGGCTTGTTGTTTGTCCTGATGGCGGTATTCTATTCCCGCGTCAGCCGGAAATACCCGGCAAAACTGACGCTCCGCTCATGGCTCCTCACCGCGTTGCCTCCGCTTATCAATGTGTGCGTTCTTGTCTACTTCTGGGAGGTTGCAGAGGAGTTTCAGAAGTCTGGCACGAATATTTATGGTATAGGTCTTGTGGTCGGCATATTCCTGTTTCTGGTGAACTGCTTTCTTTTTTACTGGCACATCACCCTTCTTGCCAACAGTGCGGAAAAAACGGAATGGCAGCGGCTGATGGCGGAGGCACAGGAAGCGGCGCAAGGAGCGGCGGTCTTGCGGGCGGATAGTAACTGGTCACGGGAGGCGGGGCTTTCTGAAGCCTTTGTTGCCAAATACCAATTTTCCGAGCAGGAAAGACAGACGCTGGAACTGGCGATTCTGGGCAAAACCGACAAGGAAATAGCCAAAGAAATGGACGTTGCCCTCTCCACTGTGAAAACATACCTGCACCGGGTGTTTGTCAAAACCGGCGCCTATGGGCGGGGCGGCGTTTTCTCGCTGATACACGGCGGAAAAGAGTGACGGTGACCGTGTAGCAGACAATTGCTAATTTGTATGGATTGCGTCACACTGATTACATGGATTCAAACATTCAGGCGGAACTTGCCAAACTCACGGAACTCATCACACAGGCAATTCCGGTAGAGCAAATATTTCTGTTCGGCTCTTACGCCTATGGCAAGCCCCATAAGGATTCCGACCTGGACCTCTATGTGGTACTTCGGGACGATTATCCCCTGCGGGATATTGACGCGGGCTTGCAAATCCGTTTTGCCATTGACCGCAAAAAGTCGATGCCGGTTGATATTATGGCAAAAAAGAAAAGAGATTTTATAAACCGCCTGGACGACATTACCCTGGAGCGGATAGTAAACAGGGATGGGATACGCATTTATGGCTAAAGAAATACCGGAGTTATTTTTTTGACGCGGCGAACCCTGCGGCTATCACCCTCGCCTGAGTCAACAGGGATTTTCCCCCCTTGTCCATCTAAAGACTACACGAATTCCGCGAAATTCAGCGCAGGATTACAAAAAGACTACATACTGCACAAGCACTTTTCCGTAATATAACACCATGCTTCACTTGATTATTGCTGTTGCACTGTTTGTCCTTGCCATAGCCGCCGCTGTCATTCATGTTGTGGTTCTGCTTCGGCTGCGGCGAAAAATCAAACAGGAACAAAAAGAACGTTAATCTAAGCTATGGGTAAGCGCATTAAAGTTTCATACCGCAACCATGATTTTCCCGGTATGCTCTTGGGCGGTTTTGAATTCGGGAAAAGCGGCTATATCCGCATATAAAGAGGCGAGCATTTTTTCCAATTCATCAACGGTTTCCCCTTGCGTC
>BOBW01000224.1 GCA_026002595.1 Spirochaetia bacterium
TTTGCCGCATCATTTTTGGTTGCCGGGCAGTGGGACGCGGCGAAGGTTGCGCCAATGGCGGGTAAGCCCCTGTGGATTGTCGTGAGTGAGGGGGATACCAAAGCGAATCCGGGGATGGACGCTATTACCGAGGTATTAAAAGCGAAGGGTGATACCGTATCCAGGGCAGCGTGGAATAGCCGGGTAACGGTCTCTGAATTTGATACCTATGTCGCGGATATGCTTGCAAAAGGTGCAAGTATCAATTACACCGTCTTTGAGGGCGGAAGCCACACCTATACATGGAAAGTCGCCTATACAATTGAAGGAATCAGGGACTGGCTGTTCAGACAGCAACGGTACTAAACAGGAGTTTAACATGAAAAAGAAAACAATGGTGATTTTGCTGGCGGCAATCGCAATGGTCGGCCTTGTTGTAACATTAACCGCAAGCGGGGAAGCGGAGCCGGCAGCGCCGGCTGTGCAGCCGAAACCGGCAGCCGGCCCGGCGGTACAGAATACGGCGTCAGCCTTTGAGTACAAACCGGAAGACAGTGATACTGCCTGGTCACAAAACGCCGTGCAGATCACGCTGAATGGCAATAACGCCCAAATCAGCGGTTCCGGTGCGTCCGTTTCCGGTAAGACGGTTACGATCAGCCAGGCGGGGGACTATGTGCTGTCGGGCACCTGGAACGACGGGCAGATTCTGATCAATGCGGGCAAGAACGCCCTGGTGCGCATCGTCCTGAACGGGGTTCAGCTTTCTTCATCAACGGGAACACCCCTTTATATGAAACAGGCGAACAAGACCGTGCTTATCCTGCCCCAGGGCACACGGAACGTGATCACCGATGCGGTGTCCTACGTGTTTCCCGCAGGAACAGACGAACCTGACGCGGCGATCTTTGCCGCGGATAATCTGTCGATTACCGGCCCGGGGTCGCTCACGGTCAACGGGCGCTACCGCAACGGAATCGCCTCAAAGGACAAGCTCGTTATCACCGGTGGGAATATCAGTGTTACTGCGGTCAATGATGGTTTGCGCGGGCGGGACGCGCTGGCCATACTGGATGGGACCCTTGTGATCAATACGGGCAATGACGGCATCAAGTCGAATAATGACAAAGACCCCGCGAAGGGCTTTATCGCGCTGGACGGCGGGACCTATACCCTTAAAACCGGCGCAGACGCGGTGCAGGCGGAGACGGGTCTGACGATTACCGGCGGAAACTACAGTATTACTACCGGCGGAGGTTCCGCCAATGCGCCGGTTCCGCCTCCTCAAATGGGCGGCGGCGGAGGGCGCGGCGGTTTTGCTCCGCGGCCTACGCTTACGGCTGCGGATGATTCTGACAGCAAGAAGGGTTTTAAATCCGGTACGTTTCTTATAATCAGCGGCGGTAGTTTTACTGTTGACGCGGAAGATGACGCCTTTCATTCCAATGGCAATGTTACGGTAAGCGGCGGCTCATTCTCCATTCAAACCGGGGATGATGCCTTTCACGCCGACAATGCGCTGCGCATAGACGATGGGCTTATCACTGTGGCTAAATGCTACGAGGGACTGGAAGGGGCCACCATTGACATTAACGGGGGAAACATCACCCTTACATCTTCCGATGACGCGATCAACGCATCGGGCGGCGTTGACGGGGGATCGGCGAATGACCGCTTCGCATCATCGAACAAAACGCCCTATATCCGTATCACCGGGGGAACTATTGAGGCACTGTCGATTGGTGACGGCATTGACGCTAACGGCGATGTGTTTCTGGACGGCGGCCTGGTGAAGTTGAGCGGGCCGAGTATGGGAATGCAGGGCGCAATCGAC
>BOBW01000225.1 GCA_026002595.1 Spirochaetia bacterium
CCCTTGAATAGGGGTGCCGCAGCGTATCCGCGCCTGATTTGAAATCCGATGCAGGGGCGATCTCCACGGTGGTTCCCGCGTAAAAAACAGCAATACTGTCGGCGTACTCAAAGGCAAGGTCCAGCTCGTGGGTGATCAGCAGAATCCCTGCGCCGGTTTCCGCAAGTTCCCTGAAATGTCCCATTGCCCGCCGGGCCATGTCCGCGCTCATGCCGGGGGTGGGCTCGTCGGCGATGATAAGCCGGGCTTCTCCCATGACCGCAGTGGCAAGCAGTATGCGCCGGGCCATGCCGCCGGAAAGCTGGAAGGGGAAAAGCCCTTCCGCATCTTCACCAAGGCCGTAACGCTGAAACAGGGAGCGCTGTTTTTCTGTGCTGCCGTAAATTCCCCTTACCTGTTTGCCAACCCTCATCAACGGATCAAGATAGGTTATTGACTGGGGCACCAGGGCAAGTTCCTTTCCCCGCAGGCTTTCCTGCAATTCCGGCGTAAGCGCCTTGCCGTAATAGATCATATTGCCGGTGACTGCGGCATTGGCGGGGAGTATGCCGAGGACCGCGTGGGCCAAAAGGCTTTTCCCCGAACCGGAAGCCCCGGCGACCGCAACAATTTCCCCTTCCCTCACCTGTACGCTCAAATTGTTAATGACCCGCAGGTTTTTCTGTTCAAGACTTTGGGGATTGTACATGCGGAAGCTCACTGAAAGATCCTTCACATCAAGTATCGTTTCTGTCATGCCGGTTTCCTTATTAGAGTTGTGCATTTGAAGGATCGATAAGCAGCTTTACCTGCTCCCCCAGTTTGTCAAACAGCATTACTATTACTACCAGTGTTGCGCCGGGAAAAAAGACCAGCCACCACATACCTGCGGCGATATGCTTAAGGGATTCCGAAAGGATGATGCCGATTGCCGGGGTGTCCACCGAAAGGCCGAATCCCAGGAAGGTGATCCCCGCCTCGTGGAGTATGGCGTGGGGAAAGAGCAGTATCAGGCCGATGATAAACTGCGGAAACACATGGGGGATAATGTGCTGAACGGCGATCTGTGCCTTTGTTTTACCGAGTTTGCCGGCGGTTTTGACATATTGGGCTTCCTTCACCTGTAGTACTTCTGCGCGGATCACCCGGGTCAGGTTGGGCCAGTGGCTCAGGGCCACACCGATGATGATGCCCTGCAGTCCCTTGCCCATCATAAAGGATATAAGGATGAGCAGCACCATGTGGGGCACCCCCATGAAAAGGTCCACGAAGTACGCGATGATTTTGTCCGCAATGCCCCCTGCGGTTGCCGCGATAAGGCCGAAGGCAAGTGCAAGGCAGGCGCTGATCGCCGATGCCAGGGCCCCGATCAAAATACTGGTGGAGAGTCCCTTTATGGTCCGAAAGAACATATCCCGGCCCAGATAATCGGTGCCGAAAAGGTGGGACAGTGAAGGGGGCAGCCGTTTTGCGGAATAATCCGGGCTGTAACGGACGCTGTTCATGGTAAGTCCCGCCGCGGCGATAAGGGCAAGCAGGAGGAAGATGGCAAGGGCCAGGATAAGGGTTTTTGTCCGCCGGTTAAGATGAAAAACAGTATTACTATTACTCACCGTTTGTTCCCTTCCCGTATCCGGGGATCAAGCGCTCCGTAGAGGAGATTGGCAATGAGGTTTCCGGCAAAGACAAAGAGGACCGAAAAAAGGGCCACCCCAAGGAGCAGGGGAACATCCCCCCGGTTGCCCGCAAGGCTTGCGGCGCTCCCCAGCCCCGGATAGGAAAACACATTTTCCGCCAGGACGCTGCCGCCGAAGAGTTCG
>BOBW01000226.1 GCA_026002595.1 Spirochaetia bacterium
GGAAAATTCCTCTGGGTCAGAACCATCGGCTCCACCCTGGTGGGGGAATTTCTGGACAGCCTGGTCTTTGTTACCGTGGCATCCCTCACCGGGGTATTCGGCTGGGAACTTTTTGTTACCCTGGTTCTTACAAACTACCTCTTTAAATGTTTGGTAGAGGTGATTATGACCCCCGTTACCTATTTGACAGTGCGGAAGCTCAAGCAAAAAGAGGGGATCGACACCTTTGACAGGGAAGAAAAGTACAATCCCTTCCGGTTTTGATCGTAATAGTACCTAATTAGCGGCTTCTTTTAGCACAAAGTACTGATCCTCAACCGGCCCGTCTAACCAGAGTCCATTGAGCAATAAAAGCGCCGGTATTATCAGCCAACAAAGACTATACCCCACTACAAGTCCCGCTACATTGGCATTTTTTGTTTCCGTGTGCAGCCTTGTTTGCAGGGTTTCATATCCTTCTTTTTCAACTACTACCGAATAGGTTTTTCCCGAGTTGTTTTTAATTTTTACACTGCTAATCGGCGTATTACCGAGAGGTTTCCCGTCCACAGTCACCTTTGCATCGGGAACGTTTGTAGTAATATTAACCTTGGTAGTTGTTTGACAGCTCCCCAATATAAGGGAAATGAGGATTATACTGACGATTTTTTGCATGACAACTCCTTTATATCGTAAATCATACCAATTAAGAATGCTTTAATAATATTTCCGTGTCAAGTACGCTCTTTTTATAGAACATTTCCTGCAGGACAGTTTATAATGTACCCCTGTTAAGGGGGATTATTGTGGACAAGGCCATCGTGTTGTTTCCTGCGGATGCTTCTTTTCGGGAGCAGCTTTCAAAAATATTGGGTGCTTACGAAATCATATTTAATGAAGGCGGGGACACCGGGAAGATTGATCCCAGTGCCGCCAAAGATATCGTTATCATTTTTGGGAACCCCGGCCGGGATTTTATCAAGCTCTGTCCCCGGCTTAAGTGGATTCAGCTGCAATCCGCCGGTACCGACGGCTATGTGAACGGCGAAATCGGCAACGATGTGCTTTTGACCTGCGCGACCGGCGGTTACGGTCACGGGGTTTCCGAGCATATGGTGGCGGTAACCTTTCAGATAATGAAAAAACTGCACCTCTACCGGGATGAGCAGATCAAGGGCCGCTGGCAGGGCCGAGGTCAGGTAAAAAGCATCCTGGGCTCGGTGGTTCTGGTGGTGGGTCTGGGGGACATCGGCTGCGAGTATGCCTGGCGCATGAAGGCCCTGGGCGCCCATGTCATCGGCGTCCGCCGGACAATGCAGCCCAAGCCGGACTGCGTGGATGAGCTCTACCTTTCGGACAAACTTGACGAGCTTTTGCCGAGGGCCGACATCGTAGCCATGATTCTGCCCGGCGTTGCCGGCACCGCCGGGATAATCGGCCAAAAACAGCTCGCCCTCATGAAGGACGGGGCGGTGATTATTAACGGCGGCCGGGGATCGGCCATAGACACGGAGGCCCTCTGCGACGCCCTTGAATCGGGGCATCTAGGGGGCGCGGGCCTTGATGTGACCATGCCGGAACCCCTGCCGCCGGGTCACCGGCTCTGGAAGATCGAAAACGCGGTTATCACCCCCCATGTCGCCGGGGGCCGCAACATGCCGGAGACCGTTGAACATATCATGCAAATGAATCTGGAAAACGCCGCCCGCTTCCTCAAGGGTGAAACACTGGAAAGTTTGGTGGATGTGAAAACCGGGTACCGGAACCCATCACCGGGGCCTGCTTCCCTGCGGGAAGGCGGGG
>BOBW01000227.1 GCA_026002595.1 Spirochaetia bacterium
GTAATGGTACTTTCCCGTTCAGTTAAGGTCCGCTGCTGGGTGGTAACCTGATTTTGCAGGGTGCTTATTCTGGTCTGGGATTCGCCCGCCTGCCGGGTCAAAGTCGAAACCTGGGTAGTATTGGCTGCCAGGGTCCGGTTTAGGCCGGCAATATTTTCTTCAAGCCCAGAGTTCCGGGTCTGCAAATCCGCAACGGTCTTTTCCAGTTCCGCAAGATCCCCCTTGTCCATCAGCACGGCGCTCCCGGCTTCCAGTGCGTTGATGGCGGCGGCGTTTTTTTCCGCCTCGGCGATCATCCCCTCAAGGGTATTGATGGAAGTAAGGTACAGGTCCTTCCGCGCCTGGATGGAACGGATGCTGTGAAAGGCCGGGGTGTTGAGGAATTCCCGCATGATGCCGAGGAGGCCCGCGGCGGCGCTGTAGTTACTCCCGCGGATATGCACTGCCGCAGCCGCGTAGTAAGCGCCGATCTGGGCTTCGATGGCTGCCGCCCTTTCCGTATCGCTTGAAAGCCGATCGAGTTCACTGCGGGCGGCGGAGAGGGCGGCGCTGCTCTGCTCCGATACAAGGGCAAGTTCACGGGTCCGCTCCTCAAGCTGGGCCCGGAGCTGCGCTTCCCTTGCGCGGGAAGCCTCAAGAATCTGGGACCGTTCGTTTTGCAGGGCCCCAAGGCTGTGCCGGTATTCTTCCTGGAGCTGCTGAAGGTTCAGCTCAACTGCGCGCTGTTCCTCAGTCAAGTCCTGATTGTTGGAGTAGAGTTCCTGAAGTTCCGCATCAACCCCGGTAAGTTTGGAAATGATAAGGGCAATTTCATTTTCCTTTTCCTCAAGTTCACGGGCGGTTTCCCGGCGTATTTCCTGAATCAGCGCCCGCTCGGTGGAATTGTAGACCGCCCTCCCCCCCCGTATCTGCACTTCATCTTTGTCATGAAAAAAATAAAGAAGAAACACAGCGCCGGCGAGCAGTAAAAGGGCTGCAATGTTCACAATAAGGGGAAAAGCGACGCCCCGCTTCTTCGCCTGTATCCTGCCCCGCAGAAGGGACTTCTTCTGGTCCTCCGAAAGGGAAAGCCGGTTCTCCGCGGTAAGGTTCTCTATCCCCGCAAGGATATCCCGCTGTTCAGATTCGGGTATTCCCGATGTTGTATCAAATACGATGCCGCTGTTATCAGTATTACTGTTTTGCGTTTCCATTTTTCACCCTGCCTATTTCGCGTCAACCCCGGCGGCTTCACGGGGCGCGAGCCTGATGCCCCCGGCCTTAAGGCCCTTCACCGAATAACTCTGAGCCTTGAAATCTTCCCTGGTTATCTTGAGCCTTGGCTTGGGAACATAACGCACAGTAAAACTAAATTTTTCACGGGTGTCCACATGGAGCACCGTTGCCCCCTCGGGAACCAGTGAATAATCCTTGTTCATGATCCAACCGTCAATGACGCAGCGTTTGATGCAGGGGTAGGCGGTATCTTTTTCCTTGTAGATGATGGTGAAGATAATACCGGAAAGGGCCTCCTTATCCGCAACCCCGATCCACCATGCGCCGGGACCGACAAAGGCCTTGTCCGGCAGGTCCGCCACGAACCAGGTCCCGTTCTGCCGTATGGTCAGAATCCGGTCGAAGGTGGAAACCTCCGCCGCCACTTCCCCCACAACGGCGGTTCCCAAATAGCCGGTCTTGGTATCGTACTTGAGTTCCAGTTCTTTCCTGACCAGTTCCTTCACATCAACCTTGTCGAATACGCCGACCTTTGTCTTCCGCAGGCCCTTGCCGA
>BOBW01000228.1 GCA_026002595.1 Spirochaetia bacterium
CGTTCGCCTAGGTCAGTCGCTACGCTCCTTCCCACGGCTCACTCCACCCACATTTTTGTTGCCCTGGTCTTTGCTTCGCAAAGCCCTTATTCGGGCAACAAAAACGTCGCAAACCTTTCACGTTATGCGAAATACAATTTTGAATTGGTTGGGAATAATACTTGACAAAATTGTTAAAAAAATATAAAATCATAAAAGAAAAGGAGTAGATAAATGTTGGATAATATAGAAATTAAAGAATTATCTCTTGATGATATTAGTAATAATATATTGGATAATTTTAATCGTTATGAAGAAGTTGAAAAATTTTATGTAAAGGAAAATGGAAATTGGATAGTAAAAAATATTAAAGATGTTTTAAATTGGGACAAAAATAAAAAGAATAATATAATAGAAATATTTTCAGAAGCAATAATTGAAGGTGGTTATGTATTTGGTGCGTATGATAACAAGAAAATGATAGGTTTTTCCGTTTTATTAAATAATAAATTTGGTTTTAAAAAGAATTATATTCGGTTAAAATTTCTCCATGTCTCATTTAAATACAGACATAAGGGAATTGGAAAAATATTATTTGAATTATGTGTGGAAAAAGCAAAGAGTATGGGGATTGAGAAAATATATATTTCTGCAGCCAATTCGGAAGCCGCACAAATATTTTATTTAGGGGTTGGTTGTAAAGATGCAATGGAAATAAATAAGATAGCGGCAGAAAATGAACCATATGATAGGCAAATGGAATATATAATATAATAATAAAAGCAAAATTGTACTTCGCATAACATACGCTATACGCTGCGCCGCAGTAGCGGCTTGGCCTACGAAAAAACGCAGTCGGGCTACGCCCTTTGTGCGTTTTTTCTCCGGCACATTTTTGCGGTTGCTGGAAACCTGCGGTTTCCTTTATCGCAACCGCAAAAACGTCGTATAGCTTTCACGTTATGTGCAATTGTGCCTAAACGTAGTTTAAGAATAAATAATATTGACAAAATAATAAAAATAGTATATGTTGAATAAAATGGATTTACAAAAAAGGGATAATTATTTAGATTTACTCAAAAAAGCACTATTTGCCAGTAGTATAAATGTTCTCATATTATGTTTTGTAATAATATTAATGGGCATTGTTGGTGATGGGAATCAATGGTTTGTTGTTTTACCATTAAGTATTGTAAACAGTATTATAATATCAAAGATAATAAAATATTGTTATAATTATTTTTTTGCAATTTTATTCACAATAATTATAAGCATAATAGTATATAATATAATTGTGTCGGTATCAATTAAAATAAAACCAATACACAATATTATAATAAAAATATTTGAAACAACATCATTTGAAGGATTTATGGGAAATTATATAGGTATAATGGTTTTTATAATTTTTTCATTATTACTAACAATAATAATAACATTAGTTAATTGGACATCTGGAAAATAAAAATGGGGTACGGCACAACTGCACATAACATACGCTATACGCTGCGCCGCAGTAGCGGCTTGGCCTCCACAAAACCACAGTCGGGCTTCGCCCTTTGTGGGGTTTTGTTCCGGCACATTTTTGCAGTTGCTGGAAACCTTCGGTTTCCTTTATCGCAACTGCAAAAACGTCGTATAGCTTTCACGTTAGGCGAAATAAAAGTCTGAAATTTTTGAATAGTCTCCCCGCATCCGTGCGGGGAGAAGAAAAACAATATGTATAAAAAAGTATACAATAAAATATTTTAAAAAAGTACTTGACAAAACAATGAT
>BOBW01000229.1 GCA_026002595.1 Spirochaetia bacterium
GGCCCAAATCAAAAACCCCGTCCTGGGGGATGACAAATACGGCGACTTTACCCTGAACAAAGAACTCCGCAAAACCATGGGGCTCAGGCGGCTCCTCCTCCACTCCGCCCGGCTCCTTATTCCTGAAACCCTGACGGGATTCTCAGGCGGGATCGATGTCAGCGCTGCTTTGCCGGAGTACTTTTTACCTTTCGTGTCTTAAACTATTGCCTTCATCACCACGCTCTTCCACATCCAGACTACCGGCCCCTGTTTGATCCGATCCCGGAGGAGTTCCTCCGCGCGGGCAAAATCTTTTTTTCCAAGCTTTTTGCCGATAAAGGCCCCCCAGCGCGAATGTTCCTGATCAAACCAGGCGGCCAAGTCCCGTTCGGTGATGAGCCGTTCTTCTTTTTGGTCGATGATGGTGAATGTTACGGTAAAACCCGCGCCCTCAAAGGCCGCTTTCAGGGTATCGCTGTCCCAGGCCCAAAGACCGCCTTTGGCGGTCATATCCTTTTCAGCAAAGAATGATTCCTCCGCTTTCTGCAATTTTTCTACCAGATCCCCATCAGCCTTACCTGAACCGGCCTTGCCGGATACATCCCCGCCTGAACCCAGTATCCGGGAAATCCGTTCGCCCAAGGGGGGAGGGGACTGGAGGAGGACCATGTCCCCATCCGGGGCAAGGAGTTGCCGGGCCTTTTCGGCAAAGGTTTTGAATACTTCGGCGGGGGCAGCGCCGGCGGCCTTACTGCTTTCCGCGGCACTGCCGCGGCCAGCGGCCTTTAAAAGCTTCCGCCAGGGTTCGCGGGCAAAGATGTGATCGAAAAGGGGAGTGCCGAACCATTCCTCCGCCTCTTTTGGTTCCGGGAGCATCCCCGTGGGGCTGACGGCGATTTGGGGCTGTTCGATTTCGTCCAGGGTTGCTGCATAGCCAAGGAGGGTGTCCCGGCTCGCGTCGCTGTCCACCAGGGCGGCGGTGAGCCCCTCGGGGGTGCGGCGGAGGCTTTCCCAGAGGAGGAGGCCATCGTTGGCAACGGCGATGAGGATGCGGTCATGGCCCCGGATCACCTGCTGTCCCAGAATTGCCTCCCGGTCGGAGCGGAGCAGGCTGCTGCGGCCGGATTCCAGCCGCTTGAACCAGCCTTCCCGGCCCTTGGATACGGCGGACCAGGTGAGTACTTCCCCGTCCCCGGCAAGGCCGTTATTCCCGGCTGCGCCGTAGGCGTTGTCTCCCAGCACAATGGCCGCCTGGAGTTCCCGTTTTCGTAATACTTCTTCCCGGATTTTGCCCTCGTAGCCCATCCGGGAGGGCATGTAGAAAATTTTCCCCATCAGGGCCGAGGGAAGGTACTGCTGGGCCGCCCAGTGGTCCCGGTAGGCGTGGGGGTAGACGTAGCCTTCCCCGTGGCCGAAGCTTTCGCCGTCCCGGCTGGCGTCCCGCAGGTGGTTGGGCACCTCGGCGTCCTCCTTTTCCACTTCCTTCATCACATCGAAGAAGTTCAGGGTGGTGTTGGACTTGGGGGCCGTGGCAAGGTAGAGGCAGGCGTGGATAAGGGGGAAGTTGCCTTCGGGGAAGCCGATGCGGTCAAAGGATTCGGCGCAGGAGATAACCACCGCCAGGGCATGGGGGTCCGCAAGGCCCACGTCCTCGCTGGCCAGAATGATCATTCTACGGAAGATGAAGCTGGGGTCCTCCCCGGCGCGGATCATCTTGGCAAGCCAGTAGAGGCTGCCGTCGGGATCGCTGCCCCGGACGCTTTTGATAAAGGC
>BOBW01000230.1 GCA_026002595.1 Spirochaetia bacterium
ACCCAGCCCCAGGAGCCCAGCCGCAGGACCTTTTTCCCAAAGACATGTTTGCGGCGGAAAATATCCAGCGCATAGGCCATGGGGGGGAACATGGCGTACTCATAGGTGGGCATGGCAAGCACAATGCCGGAACTTTTCCAGGCGTCCGCCAGCACATAAGAAACATTTTCATCCGGCACCCGGCGTATGGAACAGGGGACCCCTTCTTTTTCAATGCCCCGGATAACCGCGTCCAGCCCCAGCTTGGTCATCCCGTACATGGAGCCCCAGATCACGGCAATTTCCTTTTCCGCCGGGCCCTTTGCCCAGGACGCGTATTTTGCGTAGCGGTTGATTATCTCTTTGGGGTTTTTCCGCCAGATGATCCCGTGGCTGGGGCATACGCATTTGATATCCAGGCCGGCCAGTTTCTGGATTGCCTTATCCACAAAAGTTGAAAAGGAAGAAACGATATTGGCATAGTACCGCAGGCACTCCTTTTCAAAAAAGGCGTGTTCGGTTTCGTTAAATTCATCGTCAAAAACCCTATCCCCCAGGGCCCCAAAGGAGCCGAAGGCGTCGCAGGTGAAAAGGCTCTGCGAATCCGCGTCCCAGGTGACCATGGTTTCGGGCCAGTGGAGGTTGGGAGCCTCGAAGAAGCTCAGGACCTTGCCGGCCCCCAGGTCCAGGGTATCCCCGTCCTTAACCGCCCGCAGGCCGGTTTCAATCTTATAGAAGGATTTGACCAGGTTGATCCCCTTTGCGGTGGCGATTATCTCAGCCTTCGGATTCAGTTTTCGGAATTCCCCAAGCCAGCCGGTGTGATCCGGCTCCAGATGGTTGAGGATGAGGTAATCCACATCGGAAAATTTCAGGTTTACGGAAGAAAGGGCCTCTTCCATCTGCCGGGGCGCGCTGATCCAGTCCCGAACCAGATCGATGAGGGCGATTTTTTCACCCTTTACGATATAGGAATTGAGGGAAACCCCGCCGGGGATGGGCCAGATGCCTTCAAAGAGTTCATCGGTATGAACATCCGCATGGATACAGTAAACGGAATTGCTGATCAGTTGGGCTTTCATGTTATCCTTATTTTTTTAGAGCGGAAACCACCTGTTCCAGGACCTTTTTACGATCCTCCAGGGGTTTGACAATAAAACCTTTGGCCCCTATGAGGCCTGCTTTTTTCATCACATCATCTTTTCCCAGGGAGCTGACCATGATAACCCGGGCCTCTTTGTCAAATTCCAGTATTTTTTCCAGAGCCGAGATGCCGTCCATCACGGGCATGACGATATCCATGGTGACAAGGTCTATATCGGGATACAATGCCTTGTATTTTTCAAGACCCTGGGCTCCGTCCACGGCGGAATCTATAACTTCAAACCCTTCGGAGCTAAGAATCTGGCCAAGCTGTTTTGCAATAAACGTAGAATCATCAACCACCAGCACCCGATACGGCCCACCCTCCGGCTTTATTCCTGCCGGCGGTTTATCCCTGGACATATCATTTTTTACCATATGTTCCTTTTCCGGTTAAACTCTAACGGCATAGCATATCACAAGTCAAGTCCGTAAGATTAGGCAATGAACACGCCCTTTTTGTTAGCGCCCATGGCGGAATTAAGCCATCGGCCCCTGCGGGAGCTGATTGAAGGCTTTTCAAAACCCGGCTTCTCGAAGCCCGGTTCCGGCTGCGACGAATACTTTACCGAGATGATCAGCGCAGGTCCCCTGC
>BOBW01000231.1 GCA_026002595.1 Spirochaetia bacterium
TAATAATAAAACTAATGTAAATGGGAATGAGCAGGAATATCAGGATCATCAAAAAGACATGTACTGTCAGGCTTTTAAAGGGACTTTGCAGACGTATCATCTTACTTCAGTATTGACCCGCCTACAGGGGATGTCAATCATTTTATCTGGGTTTCATTCCGCATGATCTTCCGTATGAATTTTCCCGATTGGGAAAGCTCGCTGTCCGTCCAGTGCCCTTTTCCGGTCCGGTCTGCGCCCTTTGCCAGAATCCCCGAACTTTCCCCCTTGTTGGTCAGGGACCAGTTGATCCAGGAGATATTGTGCTTCTGCAGAAAAGAAAACCACTGGAGGGTTTCCGCCTCATAGACCCCGTCATTGCCTGTGGCCTGGGATGTCCCGCATTCGGTGACAAAGAGGGCGATACCTCTGGACAGGGCGATTTCGGCCTTTCTTTGCAGGGCGCTGCCGTGGGTGCCGGCGTAAAAATGCAGGCTGTACATGATATTTTCGTACCCCGTGATGGGACTTGCGGCGGCGATGTCCACATCCTGGCTCCAGGTTGGGGTACCCACGATGATGATATTGTCCGGGTCGCGGGCGCGGATCGCCGCAATCACCGCCTCCGCGTATGGTTTAACGGACCCTGCCCAGGTGACATCCCTGCCGTTGGGCTCATTGCATATCTCGTAGATCAGGTTGGGATATTGGCCGTAACGCTCCGCCATTTCGCTGAAAAATTCCACGGCCTGCTTTTGATATATCCGGGGGTCCCCATCGGATAAAATATGCCAGTCAATGATCACATAGATCCCCAGCTTGATGGCGGCCTCCACCGAATCCGTCACCCTGGATTTGACCGCGGACCGGCTGATATAGCCCCCTTCGGCGGTATACATGGCGGCCCGCCAAATCTGCATGTTCCAGTCATCCCGGAGCCAACGGATCACATCCTCGTTGGCGTACTGCCCCTCATACTGCAGCCCGAAGGAACTGACCCCCCGAAGCTGCACCGGCCGGCCTGCGGCGTTGAGAAGCTGTGTCCCTGATACCTTAAGCTGTCCGTAACGTTCCACCACGGTCTTGCCCCATCTATCCACCGAGAGGCGGGTATCGGAATCATCTTTGCTGCAGGAAAGGATTCCCGTAAGGGCCGATAAAACCAGCAGTAAGCAGCAAAATGTTTTCCTCATTCCTCATCATCCCCTTCCCCCCATTCCGCCAGCTTGCGGTGCAGGGTCTTGCGGCCGATGCCGAGGGTCTCGGCGGCCCGGCTCTTGTTGCCCTTCTGGGCGGAAAGGGTGTCCCGGATGATGATCTTTTCCGATTCTTCCAATGTTGTGCCGATGGGGATGCGAATCCAGCCTTCATCGCTGCCCTTCCGTAAGGTGGGGGGAAGATCGTCTTCGGTGATGGTGGAGCCCTTGGCCATGACCAGGGCGCTTTCCATGCAATTCCGCAGTTCCCGGACATTGCCGGGCCAGTCGTAGGCGTAGAGGATGGACCGGGCCCTGGGGTCGATGCCCTCCAGGGCCTTGCCGTTTTCCTCGGCAAATTCTTTGAGAAACGCGGTGATCAATAAAGGAAGATCATCCTTGCGCTCCCGCAGGGGGGGGCACATGGATGTTCACCACGTTGAGGCGGTAGTAGAGGTCCTCCCGGAAATTGCCCTTTTCGATTTCCGCCTTGAGGTCCTTGTTGGTGGCCGCCACAATGCGGACATCGGCCTCGATGG
>BOBW01000232.1 GCA_026002595.1 Spirochaetia bacterium
GTATTTACGGTTTCTTCACTACTAATTACTTAGTATTCATCTCTTATTAGTATGGAGGTTCCTATGTCAAATTCAACGCTTGACGCCATTTTCGCCCGCCGTTCCGTCCGCGCCTATACCGCGCAAAAAGTGGACGACGAAACCATCGCGCTCCTCGCAAAGGCGGCCCTTGCCGCCCCCTCGGGCTCAAATTCCCAGCCGGTTAACCTCATTGTGGTGCAGGATACCGGCCTGGTCCTGGAGCTTGAAAAGGCGGTGGGCGATTTCTTTGTCAAAACCGGCAATACCGGCGTGACGGAGCGCATAAAAAGCCGGAAAAACAAGGTCTTTTACGACGCCCCGGTGGTGTTCTTCCTTGCGGTAAAAAACAAGGCCAGTACCGATGCGGGGATCATGTCCGAAAACCTCGCCATTGCCGCCGAATCGCTGGGGCTTGGCAGCGTCATTCTGGGCCTCCCCGGTGTGGTCTTTACCGATCCCGAAACCGCAGACAAATGGAAGGCCCGGCTCGGCTTTCCTGAAGGCTACGAATACGGCCTCGCCGTTGCCGTGGGCTACGCCGCAGACCAGGGCAAACCCCACGAGATCGATTTGGGGAAAATTTCGTACATCAAATAAGTGAGGCAGTTCCAAAATTAAGAATTTAACCACGAACCACACTGACAAAGAATGAAATTTCAAAGCAAAAGTCCGTGTGGTCCGTGTGGTCTGTGGTTAATTGATTTCTATTTTGGAACTGGCTCGGGTATCATGCTTAAATTATGCTTGCTATCCCGGCGTTCATATAGTATCTTTAGGTTACTTTAATTTAGAGAGAGGTTTATTATGGCGTACAAAATTGGCGATGCATGTATTAACTGCGGCGCCTGCGAAAGCGAATGTCCGGCGGAGGCAATTTCTGAAAAAGACGGAAAGCGCGCGATCGACGCTTCCAAATGTCTGGACTGCGGCGCCTGCGCCGGATCCTGTCCTGTTGAAGCGATTGCTGCTGAATAAGGGACGGGCATCCGGGACCCTCCGCCGGGAACGGCGGCGGGTTTTGATTGGGCAAGGGTTATCCCTTGCCTTTTTTTTATTTTTCTTATGTCCGGCGGTCCGGGCAACGGATACCGGGGACGGCATGGCCGCTCCCCTGCCCGTCATTGCCCGGCTGGACAGCCGGGACCCCCTCTTTAAACAGTACGCCGATGATGTGGAGACCGCCCGGCGGCGGCTTTTTGTCCGGGAACGGACCGGGGACAGCCTGGAAAACATCGCCGCTTACCTCACCATATACCGCTATACCCCCCTTGAAACAGAAGATATCTTTGCCATTGCCGCCCGGTGCAATATCCCCTATGCCGCTCTTGCCAGCCTTAACCGGCTGGGCCATCCCTCGTCATTGGAAAGCGCCGGAACAATCCTGCTCCCCTCGGTGCCCGGTGTTTTTGTTCCCCAGGAGCCGGAATCCGACATTGAACGGCTCACCGCTTCCGGCAGGGATGCCCAAAGGGATGAATCGGTGCCTGTCACCGTGAGCCGGGGGGATCAAAAGGAACTGTATTGGTTTTACCCCGGCGCCGATTTCAGCCCCACGGAACGGGTCTTTTTCCTGAACAGCGGTTTCCGCTTCCCCCTGCGTACCTACCGGCTGACCAGTTCCTACGGGCCCCGGACCAATCCCGTTACCGGCCGCTTCCGCATC
>BOBW01000233.1 GCA_026002595.1 Spirochaetia bacterium
TCCTTTTGGCGCTATATCATCTATATGAATAATATGATATGTTGAAGGAACATTCAACGTAAACCAAGGAGGCATTTTCATGGGAAATCCCGTATTGACCGCTATTTCGGAGCGCCGCAGCATCCGCTCCTATAAGGCCGATAAGGTCACCAAAGAGCAGTTTGACATTTTATTGAAGGCCGCAGGGGAGGCGCCCAGCGCCCGCAACTCCCAGCCCTGGCATTTTTCGGTGGTGCAGAAAAGCGCCATCCTTGCGGAGATCAATGCCGAGGCAGGCAAGAACCTGAACCGTGAGGGGGACATCTTCCACGGCGCCCCGGCTGCGATTTTCCTGAGCTGCGACGCCGCATCCCGCTGGGCCCGGCTTGACTGCGGCATCGCCACGCAGACCATCGCCCTGGCCGCCCATTCCATCGGCCTTGGCACGGTGATCCTGGGCCTGCCCGATGCTGCCTTTACCGGAGAGCGGGGAGATTACTTCAACAAGCTCCTCAAATTCCCCGTGGGCCACAGTTTCGCCGTGGCCATCGCGGTCGGGGTCCCCGCCGGTACCAAGGAAGCCCATCCGGTTGAGGCTGACAGGATCACGTTTATAGAGTAGGGGAGGAGTCATGTCGATAAAAAAAGAACCTCGAAAGAGGTTCTTTTTTTGGGCCTTCGAGGACTTGAACCTCGGACCAAGAGATTATGAGTCTCCTGCTCTAACCAACTGAGCTAAAAGCCCGGAAAAATCAGACTTTATATATATACCCCAGGGGACAAAAAAAGTCAATTCAGTGGATGCCAAGCCGCCGATAATAAAACATGAAGTTATCCATGCCGTTTTTTTATGCAGTGACTTTTGCCGCCCTTTTTCTGCTGCCCGCCGGGGCAGGGGCGGAGGAATTCTTCTATAAACATGAAGCGGGGGACACCTACCGGATCATCTCCACGGTGAAGGAAGATGTGTACCTGGACCGCCGGCTGGACCACCGATCGGAATTTCTGAACCGTATCGCGGTAAAGGTAACATCTGTAGAAAACGGCCAAGGCCAAAATGGCCAAGCCCGCCACGAGGCGGTTTTTCAGACATCGGAACGGGCAATGGGGGGCTTTCTTGAGGATCAGCCCATGCTCCTCCCCGATCGGGGTTCGAGTTTCCAGTGGGCCGAGGAGTACGAGTCCGTTTTCGACCGGGATGCCCTGGGACATATCGGCATCGATAAGAAGTACTTTATGCCGGTGGTGCGGGATGTGCCGGTTTTTCCCGGCCGTGACCTGAAACCGGGTGACACCTGGACCGCCGAAGGCCACGAAATGCACGATTTCCGGGAAAGTTTCGGTATTGCCGAACCCTACCGCATCCCCTTTACGGCGAACTACGAATATCTGGGCAGCAGGACCTGGCAGGGCAGGGCATATCCGGCCTTTTCCGTGTCCTATCGTATTTCCAGCGAGCCCCCGGCGGTGCCGGGCAGGCTCTGGCCCCGCAAAATTACCGGGGCCTCTGACCAGATCGTCTACTGGGATTTTGACCTGGGCCAGCCTGCAGCCTACGAAGAAAGTTTCAGGATGATCTTTGAATTATCCGACGGCAGTACCGTGGAATACCGGGGGACCGCCCAGGCGGAGATCATCGAATCGGAGCGGATGGACAAGAAAAGTCTTGCCGAAGAGATCACCGATGAGATCAAGCG
>BOBW01000234.1 GCA_026002595.1 Spirochaetia bacterium
GAGAGAGCGTCGCATGATGGGAACAGTGTATGAGGAGATCACATTAAAGAATGCCGTAGATGTAGGTAGTGTTAAGCGCGGGTATATCAAGAAGCCGGATATCCGGGAAACGACTGTACGGGCCGTGGTGGATACCGGGGCGATAACACTGGTGATCAACGAAGATGTGCGCCAAAAACTGGGACTTGGCATTGAATCAAAGCGCGAAGCAACCATGGCAAATAACCAGAAAGAGCTTTGCCCTGTAACAGAAGCGGTAGAGGTTCACTGGAAAGATCGTATGACCTCATGCCAGGCCCTGGTTGTGCCCGGGAATAAAGAAGTGCTACTCGGCGCCATCCCCCTTGAAGGCATGGACTTAATGGTCAACCCCGTAGGCCGGGAGCTGGTCGGCGCCCACGGTGATAAACCCGTATACATGCTTTACTAAGGTAAAAACAGTACTGAAGAGGAGATAACCACAGAGATCACAAAGAATTTACACAGAGGGCACAGAGAATACTAAATAGATTTCAAATTCCCTTATTTTCCTCACTCTCTGTGCCCTCTGTGGTTATGTCTTCTGTTTAGGACAGAACACTAACGTTTAAACTTCAGCGTTTCCAGCGATGTATCCCCCCGGTTAAAGGTGAACCAGAGCTCTTTACCGGTTTTTTCCCGCAGAATCTTGTAAAAAGCTGCGATATCCTTCACGGTTTCGCCGTTGATCCCGGTGATCAGGTCTCCCCGTTTAAGGCCGATTACATCCGCGGGGCTGTCGGCTATCACATTGGCCACGTAGAGGCCCTTGGCGTTCTTGTCCAGTTCAAGCTGGGTTTTAAGGGTATCGGTCAAGGTCAGCGGGTAGACGCCGGGCCAGAGCTTCTTGTTGTCCGCCGCCACCGCATCGGTACGGGCCTCAATGCGGACCTGGATGTCCTGTGCGGCGCCGTCCCGAATCACCGTAAAATTTGCGCGATCCCCGGGCCGGAGGTCCCCCACCACCCGGGTCAGGGTGTTCCTGTCACGCACTTCCCTTGTATCCACATGGGTGATGAAATCCCCGGCCTTGATTCCCCCCTTGTCCGCCGGGGAACCCAGGAAGACATCGGTAGCCAGCGCCCCCCGTTTGCCCTCAAGGGACAAGGCCTGAAGGGTGTCCCTGTCGAGATCAACCAGGGAAACCCCAAGCCAGCCGGAAATGGCGCTGCCGGTGTTAATAAAATCGTCTATCGAACGCTTGGCGTTATTGATGGGAATGGCGAAGCCCAGGCCAACGGAGCCGCCGCTCCCGCTGTTGCTGGCGATCCAGGTGTTAATTCCGATCACTTCTCCCCGTATATTTACCAGGGCGCCGCCGGAATTCCCTTGGTTGATACTGGTATCAGTCTGGATAAAATCATTGATATTGCCGTTGGGCCCCCCGGTCCGTCCCACGGCGCTGACAATTCCCATGGTAACCGAGGACATGAAGCCCAAGGGGTTCCCCACCGCAATGGACCAATCCCCCACGCGGACCGCATCGGAATCTCCCAGCACGGCGATGGACAGGGTATCTTTGGTCTTGATGGAAACCATGGCCAGATCCTTCCGCTCATCCTTGGCCACGAGTTCTGCAGGGTATTCGGTACCGTCATTGGCGGCCACAGAAATTTCACTGGCCCCGTCCACCACATGAAAATTGGTTAATAT
>BOBW01000235.1 GCA_026002595.1 Spirochaetia bacterium
CCCGAGGGGGGCGGGCTCTCCAGAAGCCACCGTTCCAGAGCCTGATTCAGGGGACCGGTCTCAATTTTGATTTGCAGCTGCTTGTACATCCGCATGGCAGTGTTGAGGAGCTTGTCCACGCCGGTTCCGTCACGGGCGCTTACCGGAACAATGGGGGCGTATTCCATCTTGCCGAAAAGAAACCGAATCCGGTCTGCTGTGGCCTCAAAGGCGTTTTTGATTTGGGGCATGGTGTCCCATTTATTGAGGACCATGATGATCCCCCGGCCCTTGTCATAGGCGAGGCCCGCGATCTTCTTGTCCTGTTCGGAAAGCCCCTCAACGGCATCGATCATAAGGAACACAATGTCCGCTTCGTCGATAGTTTTGATCGCCCGGTTCACCGAATAGTATTCAATGTTTTCAGTAACCTTGGTCTTCCGCCTGATCCCCGCAGTGTCCAGCACCTGGAAGTCCCGGCCTTTCCAGGAAAAAACACCCTCCACCACATCACGGGTGGTGCCGGGGATGTCGCTCACGATAGATGCATTGGATGCGGTGAGCCGGTTCGACAATGTGGACTTTCCCGTGTTGGGTTTCCCCAACAGGGCGATGCGGATGGGTCGGGTTTCGGCGTCGTCAATAAAACTGCTGTCATCAATATTAGCAATACTATCAACAGTATTACTGCGGGCCTTGCCGGATTTCACCGGCTCTACCTTTGAAAAATCAAGCCGCGATAAAATCGCTTCCTCAAGTTCGCCGATATTGTCGCCGTGTTCGGCGGAGATCATATGGACATTGTCGAAGCCGTAGGAAAGAAGGTTCCACGCATCAGCCTCACGGCGGCCCCCTTCGGTTTTATTTACCGCAACCAAAAGCCGGTTCCGGTAGCGGCGCAGGAAACTGATAAACTCCTCATCCTCTGCGGACAATTCGCCGGCGGCAAGGATGAGCACGATCAGGTCCGCCTTCTCAAGGGTTTCCAGGGTTTTTTCTACTACCAGATCGTCAAGGGCTTCTGAGGGGTCCCCTTCGCGGACCAGTTTGAAACCCCCGGTGTCAATAAGCCGCAGGGGCTTACCCTGAATAAAGGCGTCCATTTCCACCGGGTCGCGGGTCACCCCCGGGGTGGGGTCTGTGATAGCCCGGCGTTTGTGGAGGAGCCGGTTAAAGAGGGTGGACTTTCCCACATTGGGCCTGCCCGCCAAAACCACCACCGGGAGTTTGTGGTATTTGGTGTTGGGATTAAATTCCATACTATTCGGCGGGGAAATTTTTGGCCATCCAGGCGCTTACTAAAGCGGCGTTCTGTTTCCAGGAAGTACCCTTCATAACTTCTTCCGCCAGCTTTTGGCAGTCCTTCATCGACACAGCCCGGACGATCCCCTTTACCTGCGGAATGGACTGGGCGGTCATGCTGAATTCATCCAGACCTAATCCCAACAGTAACGCTGTCATGGAAGAATCCCCGGCAAGTTCCCCGCACATTGCCGCCTTGATGCCCTTGCTGTGGGCGGCGTCTATCGTTGTCTTTATAAAGCGCAGTACCGCCGGATGACAGGGCTGGGCAAGGTAATTGACCCGCTCGTTGCCCCGGTCCACCGCTAGGGAATACTGGATCAAATCATTGGTGCCGATGGAAAAAAAGTCCGAACTCCTGGCAAGAATATCCGCGGTCATGGCGG
>BOBW01000236.1 GCA_026002595.1 Spirochaetia bacterium
AAGACCCTAAGGTACACCATCTTGGAATGCTTGAAATCCCGGAACTTCCGGTAGGCGTCGGCGACCCGGGTCAACACCGTGATGTTTTTATCATCGTGGAGCAGGTACTGCTCCCATATTTCGATGGCCTTGTGGAACTGGTTCAGGGCCTTGTAACAGTCCGCAAGGCCGAAGAGGGCGTAGTTGTTCCCCGGATGAAAGTCCAGGCAGCGCTGGTAATAGGCCACGGCCTCCCGAAAAGCCCCCCGTTTCCGGGAAGCGTCACCCATGCCCACCAGGGCATAGTTGTTGTTTTCGTCAACCGCCAGAATCCGGGTAAAACATTCTACCGCTTCGTTTATCTTGTTCTCTTTAAGAAGCTGGTAGCCCTTTTTTGACAGATCCGAAATTTCGGTGATCTCCTGGTCACCATCCGCATTTTCCACTTCTTTAAATTCACTCATCGGGATAATCCTCTTCTTCGTGTATAAGATCCTTAACTAAATCCGCAAGCTGCACAATAATCGGCTCCGATTTGGTGTGGTCCGGCGCAATCCAGTACATGCGCAGGGCATCCAGAATCCGGCCCTCCGATTTATAATAATCCCCGATCCTGGAAAGACCATCGGAATATCCGGTGGTTAAAAAAATCCGTTTGGCGCCCTCAATGTCCCCTGAATTGTAAAGGATATTGCCCCTACGGTTCAGGGCCGCCTTCATATTTCCGTCTATGGCGGGAACTTTTGTGGTTTTTACAAACACATTTTGATCTTCAAATTTTTCAAAACACTTTTTATAGTCCATTACTGGCCTGATATATCCTTTATAATAACATTTATTACAAGCCTTGTCAAAAAAATAAGACCAAAAGCCTGTTAATTTATACTTTTCCGACAACCCTGAAAAAATCCACGATGGATCGGCCGTATTCACGCATATTTTCCTTTTGAATGAAAGGGATCGGCTCATCATGGTAGTCCTGCCGGGGCCGGTGCAGCAGGATTTGGGTCCCCTCCTTAACCAGGGGAGAGGCCGCAATGGCGCTAATCAGTTCCCACTTGAACAGTGAGGGGAATATTTCCGCCGCCGAGCTGCCCGCGCTTCAGGAGAAGATCCAGGCGCTGCGGGACCGCAGCCTTGAACGGCGCAACGCCGTCGATGAAAAGCGGGGCCCCGGAGAGGCTGCGGCCATGGGAAACGCGGTAAGTTCCGATGAGCTGAACGAATTATTGAAGGGCTTTTAGAGCTTGCGGATTACCGGGGGGAGCCTGAAAGGACGGCGCATTGAGGTGCCGGATGGGGTGATCCGGCCCAGCATGGACCGGATGCGGGAATCCGTATTCGGCGCGCTTGGGGACCTTTCCGGCTGCTCCTTCCTGGATGTGTTTACCGGTACGGGGATTATCGCCCTGGAGGCGGCGTCCCGGGGGGCGGATTATATTGAGGCGGTAGAAATGGACCCGATAAAACGAAAGACCCTGCTTAAAAACGCTGCCCTGTCCCCGGTGAGGATCAACTGCCATTTTATGGCGGCGGAACTCTACGTTAAACGGGCAAAACGGGACTTCGACATCATTTTTTGCGATCCCCCCTTCCCCTACCGGTTCAAGTGGGAACTGATTAGCGCCATTGCGGCCTCTCCCCTGGTTAAGGAGGGGACCCAAATCCTGCTGCACCGGC
>BOBW01000237.1 GCA_026002595.1 Spirochaetia bacterium
TGGTTTTGTCGCCGACAGTGCGGGGCATACCAGCAGCCGCGATGCCGTAACGGCGGTGATTGGCTATCAGGATTATGCTCCTGCGTATTTGCATGCAAATCCAACGCTTATTGAGGTACGGGATGCTGACGGCAGGCTGCTGCGTAAGCGGACAGGGAGCTACGATAATAAAGGTTCGCTGAAGACCCTGAAACAATACGATGAAAGCGGCAGGTCATTGAACTATCAATTTATGTATGATGATACATACGGCAACATGACCAGGGTGACCGATGCCATCGGGGTAACGGTTGCGTATAGTTACGATAGCATGGTACATCAATATATTGAGCAGATAACCCAGACAGGCGGCAGTGAAAGTTATACAAGTACCATGAGCTGGGATGCCGCAACCGGCTTAAAGCAGTGGGAAAAAGACCCGAATGATAATTATTTGTATTATACTTATGACAGCCGACACCGTCTAAGCACGATACGGACATCATATGATAATACAACGACCCCGGCGGTAAAATACGAATATGGCAAGACGTCCGGGACAGCGGCAGCCCCGCCGCGCTGGTATGCGGTCACCAGGAATAAAATCACCTTTGAGCCTGATAATACCCGTGTCATGCTGACCGTGGTGGAGGCAGACGGCTTGGGGCGGGCGCGGCGGATGGCAAAATCCGGCGCCGTATACGAAGGCGGTGTAACGAAAAAAGGCTGGAACGTGTCCGGGGTGGCCGCATACGACGGCAAGGGGCGGACGATAGCGGAAGGGCAGCCGTATTTTACGGAGACGGCAGAGGGTACGGCCGGTATCGGCGCGCTTCTGGGCGCTGCTTTGCCGGCGATGAGCAGCCTGCGTCCCACGAAAAAGGAATATGACAGCCTTGACCGCGTGATAAAAACGATTCTTCCGGCCGTCAGTCCCAATGGCAGCGTCATACGAATAACTATGGTATAAAAGCGGTCAATAACGGGAACGGGGAGCGGCTGTATCAGTATACGGAAACGATAGATCCGCTTTTGAACAGGAGCATCCAGTACCGGGATGCGCGGGGGAATATCGTGCGGGTTGAGCGGCGTGATGCAAGCGGCCCGTCACTGCTGACCAGTGCCCGGTATGAATACAATGGGTTGGGGGAAATGCTGCGCGCGCTTGACGCAGGGGGGAACCCGGTTACGGTAACATACGACCAGTTAGGCCGGAAGACGGCCATTGAGAGCGCGGACAGCGGACGGACCGAATATACCTATAATACCCTCGGGCAGCTGCACTATGAGACCACCAGTGTACTGCACAAACAGGGGAAACGCATCGAATATCACTATGATGACTTCGGCCGGATGGTAAAGATAGACTACCCCTTTAGTACCGATGTTGAGTATACCTACGGCGGCCCGGCGGCCGCGGCAACAAACCAGGCGGGGCGGCTGCAAAAGGTGAAGGATGAGAGCGGGGAGATCACATACCGGTACGGGAAGCTGGGGGAAGTGATCCAGGAGACCCGGAAGATACCGCAGAAGACGGACAGCATGAACCGGGACCGGGAAGCGGTGATGGAGTACCGGAGCGACTACCTGGGCCGGATGCAGAGCATCACCTACCCGGACGGGGAAATGGTAAGCTACGGGTATGACTACGGCGGGAACGTGGTGAGCGT
>BOBW01000238.1 GCA_026002595.1 Spirochaetia bacterium
GGTTCATCGTTTTTTTGGTATGAAGCGGTTGATTCCGTTTTTAATATTTGCCCTTATTTCTATCTCAATCTGCAGCGCCCGGGATTCCAACATACGGAATTTCCACCAGGAGGGCTGGGCGTCCCATACCATTGATACGGAGCAGCTTTCCGCCAAACATCCCAGTTTACCCTTTGGCACCCAGGTGCGTATAACGAATCCGCAGAACGGCAAGGCGGCGGTTGTAACCATAGTCGGACGGATACCTGCTTCGAGAAATTGTATCATAGACCTTTCCATAGGCGCTGCTGCGAGTTTGGGTTTATCTGCGGAAGGCGGCGCTGCGGTAATCCTGGAACTTGCTGATAATCATAAGGTTCCGCTCTTACCTGTCGTTGTTGCACCGACGCCGCCGGAAGAGGAAAAAACGCCCCCCTATACTAAAGCCACCGGCAGGGGATCGGCTAGCATCTACCCCCAAAGCGGCGCATCCTGGGCCCGTTGGGGCGCCCGTTAGCCATAACCGGTTTTGCTCCCTGGAGCGGGGCGTTGACTTTTTCTCTGCTTTCCTATTATATATCCCTAGAAATATGTTAAAAGTAAAGAACCGCTTTGGCTATAAAACACATCTCAGGCGGAATAATATTATCCGCTGGACAGCGATTGCGGCGGCTCTGATTGGCCTGGTGACGGTTCTTGTTCCTGTTTTTGCCGGAAGGATAAGCCGGTCGGGAAATGAGCGGCAGATCCTGCTCAGGCTTTGGGAAGAAGGGGCCTATGGGGAGGCCCTTGCGATGAGTAAGGCGGCGCTTGCCGAGCGGCCCATGGATTATTTTTTGCTGACCATCCACGGCTTTTCCGCCTATCAGATCGGCATTGCCCAGATCAATAATTTTGATACCCTTACTTACATTGATGAATGTATCTGGTCTTTACGGAAGGCCCTGCTTTCAAAGAACAGCGCCCTTAATAACCGGGCCAATAACGGACGGGTCTATTATGTTTTGGGCAAAGCGTATTACTATAAAGGCGTTGATTATGCGGATTTGGCGGTAAAATACCTGGAAGAGGCCCGTGAGGCTTCCTATTTTGCCCGTGACACCGCCGAGTATCTGGGCCTCTCATATGCGGCGGTTCACGATTACCGGAGCAGTGTGGCGGCCTTTACCCTGGCCCTGGACCCGGCAAGTTACGAGGCGGGGGAGCAGGAAAGCGGTCCATCGGATACCCTGCTTTTGGCTATTGCCCATTCCTATATCGCCCTTGGGGACCAGGATTTAGCAAAGGCCTATTTGCTGCGGTGCATCGAAATATCCCGGGATTCCCAAAGGGTGACGGCCGCGCGGCTTCTCTTTGCGGGTATTCTGAAGAATGAAGGGGATTTTGAAGAAGCGGAAGCCCAGTATACGATCATTTTGAATGAATCAGGCGAGAATGCCGAAGTCCATTATCAATTGGGTGAATTATATGCGGCCCGGGGGGATACTACCCGGGCCAGGGCTGAATGGCGGCGGGCAATACGGATAGATCCGGCCCATAAAGGGGCGCGGGAACGGCTTGGAATGTAAACGGGAAGGCAGGGGGCACTATGTTTGGAAATAATTCTTCGGATATCGGTATTGATTTGGGGACCTGTAATACCCTTATTTACATACGCGGAAAGGGTAT
>BOBW01000239.1 GCA_026002595.1 Spirochaetia bacterium
ATCCTCAACATTGATGAACAGGCGGCGCTGGCTGCGGCAAAGTCAGGTCAGCTTGATGTGGTAATGGTCAATCCGGAATACGCAAAAGACGCGGTAAAGGGTATGCACCTTGAAAACATCAAAACATCGGACAACCGGGGCTTTAATCTGCCCATGATTCCGGAAACAAAAAACGCCGCGGGCATCATCGTGGGCAGTAATGTTACCAGCGACATTGCGGTAAGGCGGGCGCTGAATATCGGCATCAGCCGGCAGACCATCATCGATAACGCACTGAACGGGGTGGGAACCGCAAGCTGGGTCCGCTTTGAGGGGCTGCCCTGGGCCAGCGAAGAACCGGGCTTAACCGACGGTCAGGTTGATGAAGCGCGGCGCATACTCCAGGCCGCGGGCTGGATCGACAGTGACGGGGACGGCATCCGGGAAAAGAACGGCGTCCGCTGCGAATTCCGCATCACCGGCCGCACCGACGATCTCCAGCGGTACAACCTCGCGGCGGCCCTGGCGGAGAACGCCCGGCAGCTTGGGATCAACATCATTGCCGAATCCATGGACTGGACCGGCGCCCAGCGGATCGCCCGGGGGGTTCCGACCTGTATCGGTACGGGAAGCTACAGTTACCTCGATGTATTCAACGCATTCCATTCTACCTACAGTAACCCTGATATGGTGAGCCTGAGCAATTCACCCATGTATAACAGTAAAACTGTGGACGGCTACCTTGAGGCCATGCTTGCCGCATCCTCGGAAGCGGAGGCCATTGCGCTGGCGAAAAAAGCCCAGTATGACGGGACAACCGGAGCCAACGTGGACCTCCCCTACCTGTGGCTGGTCAATATCGATCATACCTATTTTGTACGGGACGGCCTCAGCCTTGGTGTTCAGCGGATTCATCCCCACGGGCACGGGGTTCCGGTGATCCAGAATTTGAACGAATGGAAATGAACAACGCGGTAAGGCAGGGGGCCGTATCCCTCATCCGCATGATACTTTTACTCTTCGGGGTGAGCCTGTTCAGCTTCGTGCTGGTAGTCTCCTCCCCCATCGATCCGGTGACCGCCTTTGTGGGCGCCGAATCGGGGGTGTCCGAGGAGTACAAGGTGCAGACCGCGGAATACTGGGGGCTTGAAAGGCCTCCGGTGGAACGGTATGTCATCTGGCTCAAAAATGTCCTCCACGGGGACATGGGGACTTCCCTTGCCTTACGGCAGCCTGTGGCAAAAATACTGGCCGAGCGGGTCACGGCGTCACTGGCGCTGATGGCCGCGGCATGGGTGCTGTCCGGCATCCTGGGCTTTGTGCTGGGGGTGGCCTGCGGCGCAAATCAGTACAGCGTTTTTGACAAAACCGTGCGGACCTTCTGCTTTGTCCTGTCCTCCACCCCGGTGTTCTGGATAGGATTACTGCTCCTCATGATTTTTTCAATCTATCTGGGATGGTTCCCCCTGGGTCTTTCCGTACCCATCGGCAAGATGGCAAGCGAAGTTACCATTTGGGACCGGCTCTACCATCTGGTCCTCCCGGCTTTAACCTTAAGCGTCACCGGCATTTCTTCCATTGCCCTGCATACCCGGCAGAAACTTATTGATGTACTCAACAGTGATTATGTGCTTTTTGCCCGGGCCCGGGGGGAGAACAGGTGGAG
>BOBW01000240.1 GCA_026002595.1 Spirochaetia bacterium
TACTTATATAACCAGGAAAAATGGTATGCCCCATAAAAGCCGCAGATAATTTTTCCCCCCGCAATAAACGCTCATGAACGTCCAAAATGGCTTGGCTAAAAGCCTTGTTACTTACCACTGAGGCCGTTTCTTTAAGGGCATTACTTACGGTTATGCCGGACCCGGTTAGCAATTCCATGGCAAATGCAAAATCCAGGGTTTGAAGGGATTTAAGAAAAGGCCCCAGGAGGGGAATTTTCAATAAAATGGTATCGGAAAACAATACAAAGGCATCCGATGTTTTCCGTAAAACAAAAAAACATACAATGCTAATCAGCAAAATGATAAATATGCTTAAAGATACCCATAAGGAACCGTAAACCTGTTGTAATTCTATGGAAACAGTATCTTCATTACCAACGTTAAAAGCGGCAAATATTTCCGCCATACGGGGCATAATATAAAAAATTATCCCAAAGCATCCTGCAATGGCAATACAGAGAATAAACAAGGGGTACCATAAAGCATTACCCAGCTTGCCCTTTATCTGTTTTTCTGTACGAAGATATGACCCCAGCCGGGAAAAAACTCCCGCCACTGAGCCTGTTTTCTCTCCAAGTCTGATTAGTGATTGGTAAAGCAGGGAAAATGACGAGGAATAAATTTTTAATACTTCATAGAATGGAATTCCATGTTGCAGGCCATCAAGGAGCGCTTGGCTCAGGGTCGTGGTTTTTGAATTGGTAGTAATGGATTTACATAATTCAAGGCCATCCTGTATGGTTAAACCTGCCTGGAGCAGGGTAGCCATAATTTCGGTAAAATCCAGTATGGTATCTTTGCTATAATGCTTTTTAGTCTTATTAAGCTGGGAATCATCAATTATTTCGGAAGAAATCAAGAATAAATCCATTTTATTAATATAATTTATTAATTCTTTTTCATTATTGGCATCCTTAATGATATCGGATTTTTTTCCTGATGAATTGGATACAATACAGCGGTAATGGGGCATTAGAGTATTACCTCACGTTTTACTTCGCTTATGGTGGTGGTTCCATCAATCACTTTTCTTAGGGCATCCTCTGCAATACTTCCCATTCCATGGGACTTTGCATATTTAGTTATTTCAGCTGCAGATATATGTTGGCTGATCATTTCTTCAATGGTAGAATCAACCGAAAGGACTTCGCTCAATACGGTTCTGCCCCGGTAGCCGGTATTTTCACAATACTCACATCCAACAGGCTCTACCATGGCATTACCCTGAATGTTGTATTTATTCAACAAGGTCTGTACCGAAGGGGTAACACTGATTTTCTGTGCGCATTTTGGGCAAACTTTGCGTACCAGTCGTTGTGCAACTGCGCAGCGTAATACTGCCGCAATTAAAAAGGGCTCAATTCCCATGTTTTGCAGACGGGTTATTACGGAAACACTGTCATTGGTATGGAGAGTTGAAAGGATCAGATGTCCAGTAAGGGCAGATCTTAGGGCCAGTTCTGCGGTTGCGGCATCCCGTATTTCTCCAACCATGATAACATTAGGGTCCTGTCTCAGTACCCTGCGCAGTATTCCATCAAAGGATAAATTAATATCATCGTTTATTTGTACCTGATTAATTCCCGGAATGATCTGTTCTACCG
>BOBW01000241.1 GCA_026002595.1 Spirochaetia bacterium
CATTTATAAAGCGGAGAAAAAAATTCAAAATATTTTTCACTTATTTTTAAGAGGAAACAGATGAATGGTTTTAGCTACGATGAGGAAGGCATGAAAATCACAATTAGCCGTACTACTCAAGTTAAAATAGCTCAAAAGTTGTTACTGGGTGAACCGGAACTTATTGAGGAATCTTTTCAGAAGAACCTGCTTTTAAAAGAACCTATGAACAGTTGTTTTGAAGCAATGTCTTGGCTTAATGGAATTGGTGATCACAACAAAGGGTTCAATAGGACCTTTCAACTACAGCGTCTACGACCATCTACGGATGGTTCAATGCTACATGGAGTATTTGAGATAAATGGAAAATGGTATAAGTCTTCTTTTTGGACTGGCAGATTGTTCTTTCAATTTTGGGGTACAGATATAGGATGTATCGCTAATGTGCCGGAAGAGGATGTAGACACTTTACTGAAGAGATTTACTGCAACAACATATACACATCTTAAAGCAGAATTTTCTTCCGTGTTTGGAAACGAGTACCATAATAATGCTTTTTTCTCATGGAAAAGTTCAACTTTTTATGGCTGTATACGGCATAGGGTAATCAATGAGACAAAGACAATGGTTGACTCAGAATTTCGTATCAAAATGTCAAAAGAAGATTTTTTTACGTTCATAAAGCCCTATGTTATTAAATCAGAAAGAAAAAGATGCCTGTCACCAAGTTTAGAAAAACGAAGGGGTAGTAGTGAGAAATATGGCATTTTGTGATTTAGACGAAAACAACGTCTCTGCGGATTCAGCCCTTCTCTTTGGGAGGACAGAAACAAGGGCGGGCATGTTCCGCAGCTTCCGACTCCGCGATTTCGCCGTGACGGAGAGGAAAAATTTACATAATCCAAAGAACGGGAAGGCCCTCTTCTCCTTCCGGTCCCGCAATCTCACCGTCTTTAGTAACAATCGTAGCAGAAAGGCTTTTTGCGGTACCGCACAAAAAAGCATCTGCAAAGGACATGGGGTATATCCCCTTAAAACGGGCGGTTTCGCGGTAGATGTCATCGGTGATATTGGAAACGATCTTCATGGGAAAGCCAAAAACCGGGCGCATGATTTCATCAGCAATGGTTACCCCACAGTCGTGGATATAGCCGTAGTATACCTCAACCAGATTAACGATGTTCATATAAATGGTAATTTCGCCAGCTTCGGCTCGGCTAAGCAATTCATCGACTTTTTCAAAACCTTCCCCCTTTTCTTCATTGAGATACGCAATAAGGGCACAGGCATCAAAAATATAGGTCATACAGTACGCTGCTTTTTTTCACGGAGCTGCATTCGTTCTTTTCTGTGGACAGCATCAAGAGCGTCTTCTAATATTCTGTCTTGCCGCCCCAACTCAAGGAAGCTGTCTACGGTCAAGGTAGAGCCTAAACGTTTGGCAATGCCCCGCCCCATTGTAAGCGCTTCCCGTGCGCTCATGCGGCTAGATGTATTGTCCGTACTGTCTTGGGGGGCTTTATGTTTGAGATAACCCACAAAATTAAGGATTTCACCCATATAATCAGCGGGAAGCCCCTCAATTTCCTTCAAAAGCAACTCGGTATTAGACATAATTTCCTCACTT
>BOBW01000242.1 GCA_026002595.1 Spirochaetia bacterium
GGGGGCGCCCACAACGATACCCTATTGGGCCACATCAGGCGGCAGCTTTCGGACCACGGGGCCGAAGGCTGCGCCGTGGTAAGCGCCGATGAAATGGGCATCAACGCCGATGCCAAGGAGGCTGTGGCCTTTGCGGTTTTGGCCAACGAGACGCTCCACGGGATATGCAATAACGCACCCTCGGCCACGGGGGCTGCTCATCCGGTGATTATGGGGAAGATCAGTTTCTAGGAGTTTTTCTGGTAATGGGTGGCCGCCATGGTCTGTTCCAGGGCGGTAATGGCGGCATTCAGATTTTTCGATATGAGCAGGGAATAGATCATATCGATCACCGCAAGCTGATTCAGCCGGGAAACCGTCGCGCCGGAGCGGTAAATCCGTTCCAGGGATGGGACCAGCAGGGCAATGTCCGCGGATTTCCGCAGGGTATTTTCGGTCTCCATGGTCAGGGTGATAATTGGGGCGCCCTTTTTGCCTGTCCACTCCGCGGCGGTCACCATTGCGGGGGTCTCCCCGGAATAGGAAATGATACAGACCGCGTCCTCCGGGAGCAGGTTACAGGCGGCGGTAATCTGGAGGTCCACGTCCGGGGAATACCAGCAGGGTATACCGATGCGGATAAGCTTCTGATACAGGTCCTGGGCAACCAGTCCCGATGCCCCAAGGCCGAATATATAGGTAGTCCGCGCAGCGCGGATGATTTCCACAGACCGGCTGAGGAGCGTTATGTCGTTCAGGGACTCAAGCCGGGCCATGCTCCGCTGGATACTGCCGAAAACTCCTTTGACAACCAGGGCGGGGTCCATGTCGGACTCAAGTTCCAGGTCAGGGAGAAAACGGTCGTCAGATGTGCGGAACACGTCGTGGGAAAGCCGGAGTTTGAAATCGGAAAAGCCCTCTGTTCCGATGCGGCGGCAGAACCGCACGATTGCGGCCTGGCTTACCCCGCACTGGCGGGCCAGCTCGGTAATGTTGTAGTGAAGCACCAGCCGGGGTTCATTGAGCACATACTCCGCCACTTTCCCTTCGGCCGCCGGAAAAATCGAAAGGTACTGGCGAATGGCAAAGAGGGCGCTTTCCATGGGACTAGGCCCTGCCTGCGGGCGGCAAAATAGCGCTGATATGCCCTTCCGCTCTTTCAAGCAAATCCAGGGCCCGCTGCCGGTCCGCCCCAAGAAGGGCCATCACAATGGCGGTCTTGGGATTTTTCCCGGATTTTTCAAAACTTTCCCTGGCCTGCTCCTCCGAACAGCCGGTAACTTCCCGAATAAGCCGGATGGACCGGAGGATCAGTTTATGGTTGACGGGTTTTAAGTCCACCATCAGGTTTTTGTAGACCTTTCCGATGCGAATCATGGCGGCGGTGGAAAGCATGTTGAGGACCAGCTTCTGGGCGGTGCCGGACTTCATCCGGGTGGAACCGGTAACCACCTCGGGGCCTACATCCACAAAGAGCCGGTGTTTGGCCAGGTCAAAGGTTTTTGAGTTGGCATTGCAGCTGATGGCCCCGGTTGCGGCCCCCAGGTTCCGGGCATACTCCAAAGCGCCCAGCACATAGGGCGCCTGGCCCGAGGCGGTGATCCCCACGAGGACATCATCAG
>BOBW01000243.1 GCA_026002595.1 Spirochaetia bacterium
CGCCACTTTTTCACTTCCTCCCGGATTTTCTGAACCAATGGCGGCAGAGAATTACCAAAAGCGGGATCATGGAAGCTTTCGTCAGAGGGGGACCACCGGCATTGGGGGTCAAGGAGTTCATAGGGTGATTGGGGGAAATTTGCGGGGATTGACACATCAGGCTCCTTGGTCGGCTTCGCCGCTTTTTTCCATGGACTTTTCGATAAGCTCCCGTTCGCGTTCCAGTTCTTTTTTCAGTTCATCCTCTGTCGGAAGATACAGCATATATTTTGACGCAAACAGGCGGTCATTTTCTGCAAGTACCGAGTATTTTACCATGGTGTCATTTTTCTCAGAACACAGAACAATGCCAATGGTCGGGTTATCCCCGGGGAGTTTCATGTTGTCTTCAAAATACCGGACATAGAAATCAATTTGTCCGATATCCTGATAGGTCAGCTTTCCGGCTTTAAGATCAATGACGACAAAGCATTTGAGGATATAGTTGTAAAAAACAAGATCAATATAATAATGATCGCCTTCGATGGTTACGCGTTTTTGCCGGGCTACAAAAGAAAGCCCCTTCCCCATTTCCAGAAGGAATGACTGAAGATTATCGATTAGGGCCTGTTCCAGCTCATTTTCATGGTAATCCTTTTTTTCTTTCATATCCAGAAATTCCAGAATGTAGGGGTCCTTGAGGATATAATCGGGGCCGGTTTTTGGCTCTGTTTTCCGGATTTCATTTTTAACACTTTCCCGGCCTTCTTTCCGGGTTGCCAGCAGTCGTTCGTAGAAGAAGGAGTTGATCTGCCGTTCCAGCTGCCGGACGCTCCAGTTACTTTCGGCGCATTCTTTAAGGTAAAATTCACGGCGCTCGGCATTGTCGATTTTCATCAACAGGCGGTAATGGGACCAGCTCAATTCGTGCCACAGTGTGGCACGAATTGGGAAAAGCTGATAAAACTGACGCATCCTGCGTAAACTGCTTTCATCAAAGCCCTTGCCAAATTCTTTGGTCAACCGCTCTGCCAGATATTTTAGAAGGCCTGCCCCATATTCCGCACGGGGATTGTTGTCCTGGGCCTCCATTATCTCTTTCCCGATTTTCCAGTACGCCTCAACCATTGCAAAATTGATTGCGGTATAGGCGTTTTTCCGGGCAATAATGAGGGTTTCCCGGATATTGGTGTAAACGGCCCCTTCGGTATCAGCAGTTATGTTGCCGCGCTCCCCTTTCATCCCTACACCTCAACAATCTTCATGGTGTCGTTTCCAAAGATATCAACCACCTTAACCGCAACTTTGATCCGTTTACTCACTTTGTCATGGAAGGGGGTTTTGAGTTCAAGGGTACGGTCTTTTTTGGTGCGGAAGCTCTGCCATTCGTTTTCAAAGATGAAGTCGCCGGTAAAGTGTTCTTCTATTTTGCCGGAGATTTCGTCCTTCTCCCGGATGATTTCACGTTTGGATTCAAAGTTGAAATCCACGCTCCAGTAATCGATCCAGTCGGTCCATTTTTTGGTCAGCACTTCTTTGGTGATTTTGCCTTTGGCGTCCTTTGTCACCTTAAGGATGTTACCGCTTTCCACCACAATCCGGCT
>BOBW01000244.1 GCA_026002595.1 Spirochaetia bacterium
GCGTATATCTTTTTCCACGTTTCCCCAATCCGCGCGTAAACCGAAAAAGCCTCGATCCGCTGGCTTTCCCGGATCTGTTCCTGTAACACCACATGGGAAAGTGTTGTCCCATGGGGCAGGGCGATTTCAATTTCCGCCGCCTCGCTTTCGCCCGAGGGCCGCCAGAACGTTTCATCATCACGAAGGATATTCGCGGCGGGGCAGGCCGGATCTTCCGTGTCGGCGCGGATGCTTGCCCCCGCCTTTTCCAGCAGGTTCACAGCGAAAATGCCCCGAACAGCCTCCCCCAGTTCCTCAAGCCGGCGGCAATCCGCCTCGTGGATACGGCCTTCCTGGTCCGGCGGGATGTTGAGGAGCAGCACCGTGTTCCCCCCCACTGCGGTCTCGTAGAAGCGCAGCAGGGTTTCCAGGGGTTTCACCTGATCATCCTCTTTGGCGTGGTAGAACCAGCCCGGCCGGATCGAGACATCCACCTCCGCCGGATACCATACCAGGTTTGTCTCGGCGGCGAGGATCTCCCGGCTCCCCAGATCCTGGTCACGGGGACCGGTGAGCCGCTTGCGGAATTCCGTATCATCGGCCTGCTGGGACTTGGCGGCGATTTTGTGGGCGTCCTGTAAATGGGCGGGGACCACGCTCCACTCCGAAGGCCGGGTTGCCCCCGCCTCGTTGCCCACCCAGCGCACGTCCGGCCCCACGCTGGCGATCACCGCCTCCGGCTGAAGGCGGCGGATCAGGGCGTAGTAGCGGTCCCAGTCGTAAATTTGAGTTTTCCCGTTGGGGCCTTCCCCGCAGGCGCCGTCAAACCAGAGGGAGTAGAGCTTGCCGTAGCGGGTCATAATCTCCTCAAGCTGGCCGCAGAAAAAATCGTTGTACGCTTCCCCGCTGCCGTAACAGCCCTCGTGCCGGTCCCAGGGGGACAGGTAGAGCCCCAGCTTGAGGCCATACTTTGTGCAGGAATCCGCCAGCCGGGCCACAACGTCTTCCGGCCTGGATGAGGACATGACGCTGTGTTTTGTAAAGGCCGTGTCCCACAGGCAAAACCCGTCGTGGTGTTTCGCCGTCAGGACACAGGCCCGTATTCCGGCGGCCTTCAGCGCCCGGCACCACTGGTCCGTATCCAGCCGGGAGGGCTTGTAGAGCACAGGGTCTTCTTCCCCTGTGCCCCACTCGCGATCCGTAAAGGTGTTCATCCCGTAGTGGAGAAAGGCGGTAAATTCCAATTCCTGCCAGGCGATCTGGCGCTCATGCGGCCATACCCGCGTCAGGCCCCGGATATCCATTACTTCCTCCCGTACTGCCGGTCGTAGGCGGTCTGCTTAATCTGCAGGTAGCGGGCAAGTTCCAGCCGCTGGAATTCCGCCGTGTATGCCGCCCAGTCCCGGTCCAGGTTTTTGTTCCCGGTGATAAAGGCCATGATGTTTTCCAGGGTATAGGTATTAATCTGCTGGCTCATGTTGGCAACATCAATGTTCTCCTGGACGGTATGGTTGAGTACCAGGGGAAGGTACTGCCCTTCTTTAGGCCGATAAGGGTAATACTTTTCGAGGGTTTCCAGGTAAAGCTTGGGCTCCTGGTC
>BOBW01000245.1 GCA_026002595.1 Spirochaetia bacterium
GGCCGGCAGTGCGTCAGAAATTTGAAGAAGCAGGATTTGTCTGGGAGACTGAAGTCCGGCTGACAGTAACCGGCCGTGATAATTCCCCGCGGTTTTTGAATTTTTCTGATCTCTGTGTGCGTCTGGCGCCGGGAGCGGGGAAGAGCTGTCTGTACGCTGCCAGTACTTCCAGCCTGTCGGGCAGAACCCGTTCCGCCTCTATGATCCTTGCGGAAGCTTCCGGTCAGTCGCTGGATGTTTTTAAAGAAAAAGCCGCTGTCTGGTGGCATAATTTCTGGTGCAAAGCTCCGCGAATTGCCATGACCAGCAAGGACGGATCCGCGGACAAGGTAAGCCGTGATCTTATCTGGTTTCAGTACATCTGCGCATGCGTGTCCCAGGGCGCCTATGCGGCCCGGTTCGGGGGCCTGCTATTCAAAACAGGCGGGGACTATGTCATGTGGGGTTCCATGTTCTGGTGGCATAACCAGAGCTGCTACTATAATGCCCTGGCGGCGCTGGGGATGTTTGATCTGTTAAAGCCCCAGCTGGACCAGATTGTCCGCCATGCGGACGCCTACCGTCTGGCTGCCCGGCAGCAATGGGGAGCGGAAGGTATGTGGGTGCCCGAGACCGTCTGGTTTAACGGCCCCGCCCCCATGGACGATACCCTGGCTGAAGAAATGCGGCGGCTTTATATTATGGAAAAACCCTGGGAAGAGCGTTCGCAGGAATTTCGGGACGCTGCGGACGGACGCAATACATTTGAATCCCGCTGGAACTGGATTGAGCACCAGGGCGAAGGGTTGATGCGTTCCGTTGTGGATAAAGGTTACGGTCCATTCGGTCATGTGACCCATATTTTTTCTACTACGGCAAAAATCGCGTGGCTCTTCTGGGTGCAATATCGCCTTACCATGGACGATGTTTGGCTGCGGGACTCAGGCTATCCGATTATCCGGGATACGGCGCAGTTCTATGCCACAATGCCCCTGTTGAAGAAAGGCGCGGACGGCAAATTACATTTCCGGCACGTGAACAATCATGAATCAAATTGGGACTGCAGTGATTCTATCAGCGAGATGTCCGCCGTCAGGGGCATTCTGCCTATTGCCATACGGGCAGCGGAAATTCTTGGTATAGACGAAGACCTTCGGGGCAAGTGGCAGCATATATTGGATAATTTGGCTCCCTTTGTGACTACCCGGACGAAAGGCGCCCTGGGCTTTTCAATGGAAACGCCTGAAATGTGGGCCTGCGCCGCGGAGCCCTGCAAAACCGGCAGAGCATCATTTTATCATCCCGATCCGTTTGTGTTTTATGATCTGTATACCATGGAAAGCCCCCGAAACGAAATTGCGGAGAACACTTACCATTATATGGTGAAAGAACGTTGTAAAGGGCTGGATACGGCGGCAGGACACATTCATGTGTTGGATAAAATCGCATCGGCTGCGGCGCGTATGGGGGATGCGGAGGCGGTGGAAAAAATATTTCCCGCCCAATTGGCGGTCCACGATAACAGCCGGGATTTTTGTGACAATCAAGGTTCGGGTTATACTTCCGTGCTGGATAACCGCTTGACTCTGCGGG
>BOBW01000246.1 GCA_026002595.1 Spirochaetia bacterium
ACGAAGGAATGCAGCAGCGCGATTTGGGTATCTTTTACTTCCCCTCGTTGCAGGCGGTATTTACCGGCAGCTCCGGTACGCTTTTCACCTATAACGCTTCTGCGGAACGGGCAAGCGCGGTAACGGCGGATGTGGCAAAACGGCGGGCCTATACCAACCTTGCGGAAGCGGTGCAGAAATCATTTCACGGCGAATTAATTGCCAACAGCGGCAATAAATAATTTAGGAGGTTCAATAATGAACAGGCAGCAAAGGAATACCGCATTTTCTGCGGTAGTATTGATGACGGTTTTGTTTGCGGGGTGCGGGACCACTGGCGGCAGCACGGGTAGTCCGGCTGTGTCGGCGGCTATTCCATCTTCATCAAACGTGGATACTGCGCCGACACGGATGGTTATCAGGGATTGGAGCAACCGGAGTATGGGAATACCTTCCACGCCGCCCTGGCTTCAAGCATTGCTTTTGGGAAATAGCGGTCCGATAAAACAGGACTTCGGCATCAACGGATCGAACCGGGTAAAATTCATTGTTGCGCAGAACCGCAACCGGGAAAGCGCACGGGTTCAGGCCGGCCTCCTCTTTGCGGCTAAAACGGCAAACGAATTAAAACAGTATGTTGTCACCGGCGCAGGATCGGTGCTGGATGGCGGGGAATTGGACATTGTGGAAGAAATCGCCACGGCGACAAAAGTAACCATTATGGGGAACGAGAATGTCGCGGATTTTTGGCAGTTAGTCGAAACCGAAGATACGGCGACCCGTCAGAAAACACAGGAGTATTTATACTACATCGTTTACAGTATGCCGGAAGATACCTGGAAAGCGCTGGTGCGGAAATATACCAATGACATCATCGGCCAGCTTCCCGACCGGGCGGTGCAGACAAAAGTAGCCCAGGCCTTTGGCGATATTGACGCCGCGGCATCCCGCGAAACAATGATGACCGAAGCCCAGTTCATAGTCCAGGTCGATGCCCAGCGCCTCGCCGCCGAACGGGCCTACGAGCTTGAGCAGGCGCGGATTAGCGGGCAGACCGCCGTTGCCGTGGCAGCCGCAACACCGGCTGTGCAAACCAAACAGGAAATCTACGTTTCAGGGGACCCCGCTAAAATCGCCGCCGCCAGCGTAAGCGCCGCCGATGTCGATTGGATAACGGCATTATCAACCGCCGCAAGCGTGATGTCTCAGACAGGCAAATAAGCAAAATAGGCCACGCACCGCTTCCGGGAAACCGGGAGCGGTTTTTTTGTAGTATAATGTATACCATGGAGATAAATGATATGGAGAAAGATAATATGGGAAGTGTGTATGCAGAGATTACGCTAAAGAACGCCCTTGATGTAGGCAACGTTCAAAACGGGTTCATCACGAAGGAAGATGTCCATGAAACTACGGTGCGGGCGCTGGTGGATACCGGTGCGTGGACACTGGTTATCCCTGAAGATTTATGCGGCAAATTGGGGCTTAGAATCAGATGCAAGAACGAATCAACCGTTGCCAACGGTGAAACGGTTATGAGCAGCATGAGCGAGGGGATAGAGGTTCACTGGAA
>BOBW01000247.1 GCA_026002595.1 Spirochaetia bacterium
TAAGTGCCATTCCGCAAGGATTAGGGAAATGAAAAAGCCTCTCCCCTTTTCAGTGTTCAAAAGGGCCAATCGGCCCTGCTATGTGGTTGCCTTCAAAAATCCGCAAACAGGCAAATACCTCACCCCAATTAGCACAAGGCAAGTAACCGAATCAGCGGCAATACAGACCGCCTTTGAATGGTTCCGGGATGGAATACCTCAAAAGGACAGTAAGGCCGTAGACATCAAACGGTATACTTTGCGGGAAATGGTGAAGGGTGCCGATTTAACCCCGGATGATGTTGGTTTCATCATTAAAGAATTGCAACGCCGAAGTATCCTCAAAACAGCAATTCTAACCGGAACCAAGCAAGACCGGGATTTTGGGGAATACCTTACCAATTTTTGGGATTTCGATAATTCCCCCTACGTCAAAGAGAAACTGCGGAAAAATCACGGAATCCATCGGCGATATTGCCTTGAACAGTCCGGGGCAATAGAAAGGCATTGGAAACCCGCCTTTCAGGGACGGCTGTTGGGAAGTATCACCCGACAGGACATTGAGAGGTTTGTCGATACCCTGGACAATACCATCGTCACCATTGGGAAACAAAAGACCAAAACGAGGCCGATGTCGGCAAAACGCAAGAATACTATTATTCAGGCGGGGACTATTGCCCTCTCATGGGCTTTCAACAAAGAGATAATTGAAAAGGATGTAACGGTGGGAATTACTTGGTTTTCCGGCAAGGCGGCGGGACGGCAGATTCTCACCCCTGAATTAGCGGCGGCAGTCTTTAAGATTCAGTGGAAGGATGACCGGGCAAAGTTGGCAAATATGCTGGCTATGGTTACCGGCATGAGAGCCGGGGAGATTCAAGCCCTACGGGTTCAGGATTTAGGGAAAGATTGTCTCTATGTCCACCATTCATGGAACAGGCAGGACGGCCTCAAAACTACCAAAACGAACGAAGTCCGAACCGTGGAAGTTCCTTTTCCGGGGATTATACAGGACTTATTGACTCTGGCCGCAAGCAATCCCCACGGACAGAGTATGGACGGTTATGTCTTTTGGGCGGAACAAATGGCGGACAAGCCCATGGAACAGGAGATATTCAATCGTCAGTTACGGGACGCCCTAAAACAAGCCGGGATGAGTAAAGAATCGGTACGGGTGTACACTTTCCACGGGTGGCGGCATTACTTCACCTCCTATATGCGGGAACGGGTCAACGAAAAACTGTTACAGGGCCAGACCGGGCATAAAACGCTGGAAATGCTGAACCACTATTCAGGGCATAGGCTGTCCGGGGACCGGGAAAAGATACAGGCGGCCCAGATAGAGACCTTCGGCGGCTTGTTGCCGGACAGGTCCGGGGCTGTAATGAGAGTGGGGGCCTGATATGGAAAAGAAGATGACCGAACAGGCGGAATATGACCTGATAGAAATAGCCGCCGAACTCACCGCCTTGGGGGATATGATACCCCTGTTAATCCTGAACTATGAGGATATAGAGGCTCAAACCCCACAGGGGACAAAGATACTCCTTGCGGAAATACGGAAACGCCT
>BOBW01000248.1 GCA_026002595.1 Spirochaetia bacterium
GTTTGTAATAGCTAATCCATCATTCTCATATGCTGTTTCAAAATCACTCTCTTTTTGCCCACAGGCTATAAAAGAAAAAGAAAAAACTAGAATAAGAATTATTGGTACTTTTCTCATCTCAAATCTCCTTTGTATTCTCCACACCGCATACTGGTTTTGCTTTGAGCAGTATCATCCAGGGCCGGAAGGCTGACCAGGGCGGCGCTTAGGGTCTTTATATACGCTTTACCTTCCCTATCCAGCTTTCCAAGCTGCTGGGTCACATGGGCTATTTTTTCCTTTTCGGTCATTTCAGCGTCCCGCTCTTATGAAAAAACACATAGAGATATAATAAATCACACTCTGAAGTATTGTCAAGATATTTTTGTAACTATTCAGCCAGTTTTTAGCTAATTCTTTACAGAATAAGGAATTACATGAGCCGGACCACAATGAATAACCTAATGTCAATTGTCATAATTCCTTATAGGATAAGGAATTGCTGAAATTCTGGCTGAATAGTTACATATTTCTTGGTTTGAAGAAAACGGCTGGATTAGATATACTAAAAATAGAGGTAGGCATTGTTAGCTAAGGATGAAGTGGCGATTAATGATAGAATTATGGAAGTCCGCAAGGCTTTAGCGCTTACTCAAAAACAGTTCGGGGAAGGAATAAAGGTCAGTCAGGCGTATTTTGGCAATATCGAGCTAAAACAGCGGAAAGTCAATGACCGGATTATTACCCTCATTTGCTCGGTCTATGGGGTTAATGAAAGCTGGTTGAGGAACGGCTCCGGGTCGATGTTTGACAAAAATCTGGACAGTACGGTAGAGGGAATCATCAGAAATTTCAAAAAACTGGATGGCTTGCTTCAAGACTATATGATTAAGCAGCTTGATTTATTGGTGGAATATCAAGAGAAAAAAACCAGAAACCGGAATAGTTGAATCAACATTTTTTATTTTATAATTTTTTTCTTGCAGAGAGAGTATAATAGTACTATGCACAAAATTTGCCTAGTGTACCCTTTCCTGACCTGCGCTATATATAGGTTCACGAACCTTTCAAGGGCGAAACCATCCCGCGATCACAGATTACCGGTTTGCGCCATTAAAACAACGCAAACCGGCATCCATAACTAATCCTACAAACTTACTTCCACCGCCGCGCTCTTATGCCCGGTCAGGGCCTCGGTGCGGGCATCCGGCTGACCGAAGCCTGCGTAGAAACAGTAACGCTTGCCCCCGGACACGCGGCTGCCTGAGTCGTCCACCACCGTAAAGGCACGGCCCGGTACAACAAGCTCAAAGTCCCGGCTTTCACCGGCAACGAGGCTTACCTTGTTGAACGCGCAGAGGCTGGGGTTCGGCGGGGCAAAGGGACTGTCAAGGGGTTTGACGTACACCTGCAGCACATCCTGGACCGCAGTTTTACTGTTGTTCTTAACTTTTATCCGCAGTTTCGCGCCGCTTTCCGCTGAGGCGTTTCCGGCAAGGGCTGTGGACTCGGCATATACAT
>BOBW01000249.1 GCA_026002595.1 Spirochaetia bacterium
CCGCGACTATACCGACGGCCAGCGGGAACATACACCGCAGCCCTTCGAGATCATCGACCCCAGCGCGGATATGCTCCAGTTTGTGCATGTACTCCACGCTTTAAAGACCGGGGATACCAGTGAGCTCTTCACTTCCGGCATGAAGAAGAAGTACAGCGATTCCATTGCCTGGCTTGAAAAGGGCGATACCGGCGGCCTCGGCGCCTATTTACAGCAGGGTTTTGACGGCTGTGCCTATGACCGCAGCAAGTTCCTGCTGGATAACAATTTCATCGTCAAGACCGACATGTGGGGCGCTCCCCCGGTGGACTTTACCCAGACGGTGAACGCCTTCGACGTGGTGGTGCAGGGCTTTACCAAGATCATTCTGGGTCAGGAACCGGTATCTTCCTATGATTCGATCATAGCCTCCTGGTACGCCAACGGCGGCAAGGTGATGGAAGACGCGGTAAACCGGGACTATAACAAGTAAGCGTATTTCTCAAAGGCAAGCGGTATATAAGTAGGCGGTGCAATCACCGCTTGCTGTATGCCGCCTGTTATTTTTTTGCGGAGGGCCTATGACGCTTGGACGATTAAAAACTGAACTGCCTTTACATATACTGCTTATTCCCGGCCTTGTCCTGACATTTATCTTTTCCTATATGCCCATATACGGGCTTATCATGGCCTTTGAAGATTACAACCCCGGCCTGGGATTTCTTGGGTCCCGATGGGTAGGGCTGGAAAATTTCAGGATGGTTTTTTCCCAGGCCCAGTTCCGGAACACGATTTTTAATACCTTCTTTATATCCATATTCAAAATTGCCATCAGTACCACCTCTTCAGTGATCTTCGCCATACTCCTCAACGAAATTTCTTCCAACTTTAACAAGCGGCTGTTCCAGACCATTGTGTATATTCCCAACTTTATATCCTGGGTCATAATGGCCGGTATTCTGTTTAATATTTTAGCCTCCGACGGACCCCTCAATATGCTTCTTGGCCTGTTTGGTATCAATCCGGTTCAGTTTTTGGCAGACCCGAAGGTTTTCCGCTGGACCATCATCATAAGCGATGTCTGGAAAACCTTCGGTTTCGGTACGGTGGTATACCTCGCGACCATCACTTCCATTGATCCCGGCCTCTACGAGTCCGCCCTGATAGACGGCGCGGGCCGGTTCAAACAGATACTCCATATTACCCTGCCCAGCCTGGGCCCCATCATTGTCCTGATGACGGTGCTGGCCCTGGGGAATGTACTGAACGCCGGTTTCGACCAAGTGTATAACCTGTATTCCCCCGCGACCTACGCTACCGGGGACATTATCGATACCTTTGTGTACCGGCTGGGACTTCAAAACGGCAAATATTCCATCGGCACGGCGGTGGGCCTTTTTAAATCACTTGTTTCCAGTGTACTCATTTCCCTGTCCCTGTTTATTGCCTACAAATTTGCGGGCTACAAGGTCTTTTAAGACCGATCTTTAAGACCGATCTTTTGGAGGAATCATGGTTT
>BOBW01000250.1 GCA_026002595.1 Spirochaetia bacterium
GATGGGTCAGGATTGCATTCCGTTCCAGCGGGCTTAGGGGACGTTTGCTTAAAGTTATCTGGGGGGGGCGTTCGGGCAACCCCGCTTCGTGGAACAAGGCGGCGGCCCCCAGCTCGATAAGCCGGTGATTGGGCAGCTTGAGTGCGGAGCCGAGGATGATGGCAATAATCGTGGACCGTACCGCATGGGACGGCAGATAATCCTGATCCGCCGGGGGGTTTGTGGTTTGCAGTACCCGCAGAACATAGCGCTGGTTCTCCTGGATAGTTCCGCAGAAGGCCTTGATGTCTTCCGCCGTTGAATTGAACTCCACACTCTTTTTGGCAAGCAGCCGGGCAAAAAGCTGTTCCGTGTATTTAAGAAAGGCAGCGTAAAATTCCTCCGCCTCTTTGAGTTTTTCACCATCGTTTTTAAAAGAACGTTCGAGCCCCTCTGTGCTGATGCCGGAGGACGGAAGCGCATCGTTTTTTCCCTGTTCCCCATCACTGAACACTTCTTTAAACTGCCAGTCCAGAAGGGCTTTTTTCAGTTCCGGGGAAAAGGGCATTTCCGGGGCGGCCAGGACAAATTTATCGTCAAGAAAAACGGATTGGGAAAAATAACTGTCCGGGGGTATTGCCCCAAGGGGATAACTCTTCATATTATAAGCTGTGCCCAATAGCAGGAGTAGTTCCCTTGAAATTCAAATTCATTTTCATCCTTTCCAATATAATCATCCTTTTCCTGTCGGCAATCTTTTTGACGAATTTTGCCCCCCTAATGGCATTGATCCCTGGCGCCGGTCTTATTATACTCGATATTCTTTATTTTTCCAACAGGCGATTGTTTCTGCTTATGGAGCGGGGGGATTATCCTGCCCTTTCCGGCTATCTTGAGATGAGGGTCCTCCGCAGGGGGCATTATTTTCCTCCCCTGGTGCGGCTTTTGGCAAACACCTATTTGGCCATGGCCGATACTGCGGGGGTGATGAATCTGGAAAACAAGGCGGCCCTGGTTAAGCCCGCCCTGCTTGAGTCAAATGCCTTTGTTTTTGGCACCGCCCGGCTCCTGGCCGCCGACAATGCCGGGGCGGTCCGTTTTTTTGCCGCCCGCCTTGAACCGGCGCAGGCCGGGCGGGCCGGAAACCCCAGGGGCCGGACGCGGGCAGTCTCGGCGGCAAATTCGGCCCCTTCGGCCGCCGGCTGGGACCTGAATGGATCGAAGGCCGCCGGCCGGGACCGGCCCTGGGTCCGCTGGTACTACGGTTTTTCCCTGCTCCTGGATCGGCAGTTTACCCCTGCGGCGGAACAGTTCAGGCTGCTGGCGGAGGAATCATCCGATACTCTGATCGTGGGGCTTTCGGTCTACTTTCTGGGGACTACTTTGCAGCGGAATGCGGAAAACGGCCTTGTCTGTCTTGCCGCCGCCCAGCATATTTTAAAAACTATACATTTAGCCATATTTGATATTACACTCTTAATGGAAAGCACTTTTTTCATATCTGGATTAGATA
>BOBW01000251.1 GCA_026002595.1 Spirochaetia bacterium
GGTTACCATCGCCACCTATCAGATTATCACCTGGCGGCCGGACAAGGCTGCGGATTTTCCCCACTTCAAACTTTTCCGGGAGCGGCCCTGGGGGCTCATCATCTATGATGAAGTGCACATGCTCCCCGCGCCGGTGTTCCGGGTGACAGCGGAACTCCAGGCCGTAAGGCGTTTAGGCCTTACCGCAACCCTGATCCGGGAGGACGGCGCGGAGGACGCGGTGTTCAGCCTGGTGGGGCCCAAGCGCTACGATGTTCCCTGGAAGGACCTGGAAGGCAAGGGCTGGATCGCCGAAGCCTTCTGCACCGAGATCCGGCTGGACCTGTGCGAGGACAAGAAGATCCCCTATGCCGTGGCCTCTTCCCGCGAAAAGTACCGCATCGCCAGCGAGAACCCCCGGAAGGAAGAGGCGGTAAAGCAGCTCATCGAAAATCATCCCGAGGATCAGATCCTCGTCATCGGCCAGTACATCACCCAGCTTGAATCCCTGGCGCGCCTGCTCAAGGCCCCCCTGATCACAGGGAAGACCCCCAACCCGCAGCGGGAGCAGATATACAACGCATTTAAGCGGGGGGAGGTAAAGGTGATCGTGGTGTCCAAGGTCGCCAACTTCGCCATTGATCTGCCCGATGCCTCCATGGCGGTGCAGGTCTCCGGTTCCTTCGGTTCCCGTCAGGAAGAGGCCCAGCGGCTTGGGCGGATTCTGAGACCTAAAGGTCTTGAACCTAAAGGCCTTGAGTCTGAGGGCGTTGAATCTGAACAGAATACAGCCGAATCTATGCCCAAGGGCCGGAATTCCTGGTTCTTCACCCTGGTGTCCCGTTATACGGTGGAAGAGGATTTCGCCGCGAACCGCCAAAAATTTCTTGCTGAACAGGGGTATAAATATTCGATTCAGCATTGGGCCGATTAGATGGGCGCTTCTGCTGGGCCCTTTCGATCCATTGAGGAATGGAAGTCCGCCCTGATGCTTCTGCCGGACAGCTCCTTCTTCGAGCTGATGCGGAGCGTCTTTGGCAATATCAAAACCCCCTTCAATAAACAGCGGCTCATGGAAGATTTATCCGCCTTTCTTTCCCGTGACGAGATCCGCAAAACCATTGCCCTCTACATTGATGAAACCGATGCCCGTGTTATCGCCGCAATCGCCGCCCTGCAGAAACCCGCGCCGGGGGAACTGGAAAGTTTTTTCGCCGGGGAATTAAGCTACGCCGATTTGCATGACATCCTCCTTAACCTCGAGGAACGGTTCATCCTGTACCGCTTCCGGGAGGAGGGCCTCGCAACCCATAGCCCCGGCGCTGTCTGTCTGGCGCTGAACCCCGCGCTGGAACCGGTGCTTGCCCCCTTTGCCGCGGACCTGTCCGTCATTTTTCCTTCGATCCCGCTGGGGGAAGCGGCGGCCATGCCGAAGGCGGGAACAGCAACGGTACTTGCTCCTCAACCGGGCCGGGGCGAAGGTTCCCCTCTTGCTCCTCAACCGA
>BOBW01000252.1 GCA_026002595.1 Spirochaetia bacterium
AGTTTGAGATTTATTGAGTATATTCCTTTCATATAACTGCAATGTGGTGTATACATCATCGTTTGCTACAGGGCCGGTCACCGCATCATATAATTTTCCGGCATATAGGCCTTTACGGTTTTCCATCACAAAATCAAGCCATGTTTCATCAGGCGAATCAAACTGCAATATAGAAAATTTTTTGGCTGCCTTGTCAAAATCGAAATTGTATATGCTGACATATTGTGTATCTGATTTTTTCCGTATCATCACTTTTCCTGCAAAATTCATAGCTTGTTCTTTGTTGGTCGTTGTATAAAAGCCCGGCCCAAAACCCAGCGTTCTAAGGGATCTTATGAGTTTTGGTTTTTTAACGATTACATTACTGCCATGATAAAGTATCATATGCTCCCATTGCCTGTTGAACGATTATAAGCCATAACTGAGAGGCTTTCAAGACACGTGTATTGCCCTACAAGGCGCCCCGAGCTGCTCTTTGTCACATTATTCGAAAAGCTCTGTCTTTCCCAAAAGAAAATCCTCAAGCCCATAATTGATACTTCCAACCGTGAACAGCAGGGCCTGGGGATACTTCTTCTTGAATTCAAATCTTTATGAAATGCTGGAAAATGAGGAAAGCAAATTATGGCATTTAAGCGCCGAAACGCTCTATTCCTTACTGGAACAGGAACTTACCAACGGTGTTATACAATACCCGGAGGAATTATAATGGATACTACCAAATTTTTAGCCTATTGTATTGAATCCTATAAATCGGCGAAACGATACACGGGGAAACAGGTTATTTCCCTTTTTACCCGATATGATGTTCTTGATTATATCATTGACTGCGCAGGAGCCTTACATACCACAGGAGAGCAATACATCATACAAGATATTGATGAGTATATTGCCGCAAGAACCGAATAAAAGCATATTTTCGCAAAACAGAACTACCCATTCATCTGTCCTCCCGGAATCGTGATAATCACCTTTGTCCCGTAACCGGGGCGGGATTCTATGGAAAAATTCATGGCTCCGCCGTACTCAAGGTAGAGGCGCCGGTACACGTTATCAATACCGATATGGGCAGAGCCGGGGGGAATCCCCTGCCGTATCCGCGCCAGGGTTTCTTCTATTTCCGCAAGGGCCGCGGCCTGTATGCCTGAACCGTTGTCCATGATCTCTATCTCCGTTCCCCCGGCGGGGGAAATTTTTTTATGGATGGAAATGGTAAGGCAGGCGTCTTCTGTTTTGGATCTGAGACCATGAAGAACCGCGTTTTCCACCAGGGGCTGGAGTATCAGTTTAAGGCAGCCGGCCCCCATGACCGCATCGGAAATTTCCCACACCACCTGAAGACTGTTCATTTTGAATTGAAGAATTTTCAAATAGCGCTTTACATATTCAACTTCATCCCGAAGGCTGACCCATTTGTGACTCATCAGGTTGTAATGGTAAATTTGGCCCAGACTTTCGCAAACCTGAACAGCCTCATCGTAGC
>BOBW01000253.1 GCA_026002595.1 Spirochaetia bacterium
TAAAACCCCACAAAGGGCGAAGCCCGACTGGGGTTTTATGGAGGCCAAGCCGCTACTGCGGCGCAGCGTATAGCGTATGTTATGCGAAGTTAATTTTGCCTTTATTATTCATTCTTTTTCCTTAATTCCTTTGTGTATATATAACAATTATATCCCGATATGCTAAATGCCAATAATATAAATGTAAAATATTCCATCGAAATTTTATTTTCAAATGTTTTTAAATATATCAACACATTTATGATTAATGCAATAATTAAATAGAATATCATTAATACAATAAACACTATTTCAAATTTTCTTGTGTGATTTATTAAATAATCAAATATTTTTTGAGAAACCTTTGTAAATATTAAAATATTGTTTAAAAACATTATTACAAAAAATATTACTATCATTATCATAAAATTTGATTCTAAATAATTTCTATATTTATATACTCCAAAGATAATTATAAACAATGAATAAATTATTACGGGTAACTCTTTCAGTTTCTTTAGCATTTATAACACTCCTCCAAATAGTTTATTCCATGATATTTTATAACAATATTTTTGTCAACCATTTTTTGAAAAAAATTCAAAATTAATTTCGCATAACGTGAAAGCTATACGACGTTTTTGCGGTTGCGATAAAGGAAACCGTAGGTTTCCAGCAACCGCAAAAATGTGCCGGAGAAAAACCCCACAAAGGCGCTACTGCGCCGACTGGGGTTTTTCGTAGGCCAAGCCGCTACTGCGGCGCAGCGTATAGCGTATGTTATGCGAAGTTGCGCCGTACCCCATTATTCATTTTCCATTATTTATTAAATATTTTTAATGCTTCTTCTAATGTTTTTACAAAAATTATTTGTCTTGTTCTATTACTTTCATATATAAAATCCTTTAATGACTTGCTTTTTATATTTTCAAAATCTCCGATTATTGCCAGTCTTTTCCTATAATTTGAAAACTTTTGCAATAATTCACCAGCAAATCCTGTAGATAATTTATAAAAATCTTCTACAATATTTTCTTTCTTTAATACTATGGTCGAACAATTAGTTATAGAAAATATACTAAAAACATCATCTATCCCTTTAATAATTATACTATCATCAATTATTTCCACAATACCATCTTCATATAATTTTGTTTCCATAAAATAATTCCTCCACTAATGTTTATATACCATTTTCAGATAATTGTCAATAGTAATATACAAATAATTTTTCGCCGAAGGCGCACCCCATTATTCTAAAATATTTTATACTTCTAACTGTTTTTGATAATATTTGATGATAGACCTGTATTATAATATAAAAATATTTTTCCATTTATTTTTTAAATTTTCAAAACGCATAGGCGCAATTTCGCATAACGTGAAAGCTATACGACGTTTTTGCGGTTGCGATAAAGGAAACCGCAGGTTTCCAGCAACCGCAAAAATGTGCCGGAGAAAAAACGCACAAAGGCCGCAGGCCGACTGCGTTTTTTCGTAGG
>BOBW01000254.1 GCA_026002595.1 Spirochaetia bacterium
CCTTCGACACCGGGAACGACGCATCCCCCCGGTTCTGGCATGTGACGGACACCCCCTATAAGGGAGACCCTTCGCAGTACGATCCTGCTTCACCGATCCTGCCCTTCCTTGCTCCCGACATGACGGCGAATGTGTACTGCCAGCGGAAGTACATGCAGAAAATGGCGGACGAGCTGGGGATAGACAATGGGGGCCTGTGGACGAAGAAGGCGGAGGAAACCCTGGCAAGCCTCATGCAGTACTGCTACGATCCCCAGGATCATTACTTCTACGACCGCGATAATCTGGATCGTTTTGTGCGGATGCAGAGCGATAATCTGATACGGGTAATGGCCGCCGAAGTGGGGGATGACGCCATGTTCGAGGACGCCCTGCGGCGCTATCTTCTTAATACCAAGAAGTATTTTGCCCGGTATCCCATCACCACCTTTGCCCTGGACGACCCCCGGTTTTTCCAGCTTAACGGCTATAACAGCTGGTCCGGGCATATCAGTTTCCTCACCGAAACACGGCTTCCCCCTGCCTTTGAATACCACCGCCGCTATGTGGAACTCTCCTGGATTCTGCATCCGATCATTTCCATGCTTACCAAGTTTAAGAATTTTGCCGGGGGCATGAATCCCTGGGTGGGCTATATCGGCACCGGTGAGGGCAGTGACAATCCCTATTCTCCCACCATGTTATGCGTGCTTGATTACCTGGAACGTTATTCCGGTATCTATCCCACCACGGAAGCAGAACTGTGGTTCACATCCCTCATCCCCCGGGGTATTGATTACGGGGATGTGGTGGCGGAAGAAACCGGCTATGCCCGGACTATTGACGGGATCGATTTTGAATTCGTCAACGAGAAGGAGCAATCTTCTATATATAAGAACGGGAAACTTCTGTATACCTTCCCCTACGGCATCCGCCTGGTAACGGACCGTGCGGGGGAACTGAAAGAGGTGATAGGGATGACGGTACAACGGACCCAGGGGACGATCCGGTACGGGGAGCAGGTACTGCCCTTTGCGGTATCGGGGAACGAGCGGCTTGCCTATAGGGGCAACGGTTTTGTGAGCGTGGAAAACCCCGGGGTGGTTCCCCCCAATTACGGGGAATATGACGCCATAACTATCTAAGGCGGGATAAGGATGGGGTCCATATTAGCAAAACTGAGGGAGATCAATGTCGGAACCCGTGCCGGAGCGGTAAAGCCGGGGACCAGCAATGCCGCTCTGGATGAATTTATTCATTCCGGGGTTAAATTTACCGCCTCCCATCCCAGAATTGAAGATGTCTATTACCGCGCAGTCCGGGCCCTCATGGACTGTGTGGTTCCTTCCCCCAATGGGGGCCGTATGCTTATTGAAGGGCATGTCTATATCGGCTGTTGGCTGGAAAGTACCGGTACGGTAAGTACGGACATTCTCTCCCGTTTCTGTCCGGAAACCGCCCAGCAGGTCTTTGAACTTTTCGCCGACTATCAGCGGGAAGAC
>BOBW01000255.1 GCA_026002595.1 Spirochaetia bacterium
GAACAATAATATGGTCAAGCGAGAGAAGGGTTTATGGTGGATGCCTTGGCGTATTAAGGCGAAGAAGGCCGTGGCAAGCTGCGAAAAGTCCGGGGGAGGAGCACACATCCATTGATCCCGGGATAGCCGAATGGGGTAACCCGGCGGTCGAGAGGCCGTCATCCGGGCGTTGAATACATAGGCGCCGGAAGCAATACTGGGGGAACTGAACCATCTAAGTACCCTGGGAACAGAAATCAATATGAGATTCCGAAAGTAGCGGCGAGCGAAATTGGAAGAGCCCAAACCGTCAGTAATGGCGGGGTTGTAGGGCCGTCTGGGGGCAACCCGCAGAGTGAGAAAACTTCAGCGTAGCGGAACGGTTTTGGGAAAGCCGGGCAGAGAGGGTGAAACCCCCGTATGCGAAATGTTGAGGTCTCTGTGAGACGGTACCTGAGTACGGCGGGGCACGAGAAACCCTGTCGGAAACCGGGTCGACCACGATCCAAGGCTAAATACTTAATACGACCGATAGCGGAGCAGTACCGTGAGGGAAAGGCGAAAAGAACCCCGGTGAGGGGAGTGAAAGAGAACCTGAAACCGTAAACCCACAACAGGTTAGAGCCCTAGTAATAGGGTGATAGCGTGCCTTTTGTAGAATGAGCCTGCGAGTTACGATATATAGCGAGGTTAAGGCATGGAAGTGCCGGAGCCGGAGGGAAACCGAGTCTGAACAGGGCGTATAGTTGTATGTCGTAGACCCGAAGCCAAGCGATCTAGTTATGTGCAGGCTGAAGCTCCGGTAAAACGGAGTGGAGGGCCGAACCCTAGTCTGTTAAAAAAGGCAGGGATGACATGTGACTCGGAGCGAAAGACTAAACAAGCTTGGAAATAGCTGGCTCTCCCCGAAATGCCTTGAGGGACAGCCTCATCCAAAAGTAATGAAGGTAGAGCACTGGATGGACTAGGGGGCTTCACCGCCTACCAAACCCAATCAAACTCCGAATGTCATTACTCAACGGATGGGAGTGAGACTGCGGGCGACAAGGTTCGTAGTCGAGAGGGAAACAGCCCAGACCGTCAGCTAAGGTCCCAAAATACCGCTCAGTGTGAAATGATGTGTGATGGCGAGGACAGCCAGGAGGTTGGCTTAGAAGCAGCCATTCCTTAAAAGAGTGCGTAATAGCTCACTGGTCGAGTCATGATGCGCAGATAATGTAACGGGGCTAAGCGGTATACCGAAGCTACGGAATCTACTAGCAATAGTAGGTTGGTAGGGGAGCATTCCATGGACCGAAGAAGGTTGTCTGTAAGGGCAGCTGGAGGGGATGGAAGAGAGAATGCAGGTATAAGTATACGAAAAGACGGGTGAGATCCCCGTCCGCCGAAAGCCTAAGGATTCCTGGGTAAAGGTCATCTGCCCAGGGTAAGTCGGCCCCTAAGGCGAGGACGAAAGTCGTAGTCGATGGGAAACGGGTTCAGAATCCCGTACCTT
>BOBW01000256.1 GCA_026002595.1 Spirochaetia bacterium
TATGAAAAGAGTGTCTATTTTTGTGCTTGTCATGGCACTGGCCCTTTGCGCGGCGCTGGTGTCCTGCGGCAAAAAAGAGGAAGCCAAGGGCGGCGCGTCCACCCTGTCGCCCGCGGGGCTGACCGGGGATGCTTTGGCGTTCAGCAAGTTTACCAAGCCGGTGGACGTGCATATCGGGATGGCGGTTGACCCCATTGATACTACCCTGCCGGCAGGCGATACCCCGGCAAGCAACCAGTATACCCGGTATCTGCGGGACAAGTACAACATCAATATCATTGTTGACTGGACTGCCGCCAGCGGACCAAACTACGACCAAAAGGTGTCCCTGGCTATCGCCAGTAACAGCCTGCCTGACGCCCTGGTTTCGAATTCCCAGACCTATATGCTTAAAGCTGCCCAGTCGGACATGCTCTATGATATCGGCGCCCTGTTTGACCAGTACGCTTCATCCCAGGTTAAGGGGATCATTGAGTCCACGGGGGGCCGTGCCCTGCCGATGGTTACCTACGGCGGCAAGATGATCGCCCTGCCCAATATCACCGTGGCCACAGACGGTGTACACATCCTTAACGTGCAGAAGCAATGGCTTGACCAGTACGGCCTTGGGGTTCCCAAAACTCTGGACGACATTGAAGCCGCCGCCCGGGTGTTCAAGGACCGGAAGCCCGCAGGGGCCCAGACCATCCCGATTATCGGGCCGGACAAGAACACCAAGCTTTACTGTAACTTTATTGAGTCCTCGAACCTGGGCAACGGCCTGGACCCGGTGTTTGCCGCCTATGATACCTACCCCGGCTACTTCCTGGAAGGACCGAACAAGACGGTGACCTACGGTTCCCTGGATCCCAAAATGAAGGATGCCCTTGAGCGGCTGGCCCGCTGGTATAAGGACGGGCTTTTGGACCCTGAATTGGGCGCCCGTGATAACTCAGGAGAGCCGGTGAACGCCAATCAGGCGGGGATCCGCTTTGGCCCGTGGTGGGCTTTGGGCTATGGTAACGGCGATTCCTTCAAGAACGACCCCAAAGTCAACTGGCAGGCCTACCCTGTGTACAGCGCCGACGGCAAGTGGAATGCCCACATGAAGGCCCCCGGGGTAAGCTCCACGATTATCAACAAGAACGCTTCCCCCGATGTGGTGGCGGCGGTTATCATTATGTACAACGCCCTGGTGCGTGACGAAGCAATCTTTGATACCACGGTGGCAATCGGCTGGTATCCCCTGCGGACCGTGGCTGCGGCCATGGACGAGACCGAATACGAATACCGTGAGCTGGTCAAGGTGCTTAAAGGCGAGACCCAACCCGAGGATTACAATGATCCCATGTCCATCTATAAGCTGATGTACAAGGACGCGCAGGTTATCAAGTCGGTTATCCCCGGCTATTCGGCTGCCCGCGACCTCAATGTCGGTGATTTCAGCATGGCCAACGCCGGGGACTTTAACCGGGCCTATGCGCC
>BOBW01000258.1 GCA_026002595.1 Spirochaetia bacterium
AGAGCTGCTCCACGGACTTCATTTCATCCTCGTGCAGGGCCGCCACGATGATGCCGCAGCGTTTGAAGGGGAAATCCAGTTCCCGGCGGAGCTGGTCAAACATGAGGTTCCCCTGAATTTCGAGCCTTGCCTTGAGGTACTTCTTGTTATGATGAAAGCCGCCGTGAACGATCCCCGAATTGGCCTTCTGTCAACATCATAAATTTTTTATGTTAAAAGGAAGTTATTCAGCCATTTTTAGGGGCCGGGCAGACACTTCCCAGGAAAATTCTCCTATATTGAGGGCCGCTTCCCGCAAGGAGCCCAATGGACCTGGGGCCTGAGGGTTCCCGGTATAGGCGGCTACGGCAAAATAATAGACCCTGCCGTTCTCCAGACCGTCGATCCGCAGGCCGGTACGTTTTCCCGCGTCAATGGGGGAAGCCCCAGGCAGGGCGCTTTCCCCGAAATAATCGCCCCTGGCAAGGCCGTAGTAGACCAGATAACCCGCGGTGTCCGCGCTGGGACTGTTCCGCCAGCTGAGTTCCACCGCCCCATCGGCGGCAACGGCCATGATCCGGGCGGGGGGAAGAGGGGGCTCATCGGGCCGGTAGACGATGCGGATCTCCTCCAGATAGGGACTGGTCTCCCCGTCCCCGCTGGGATAAAAATCCGCCGCAATCTGCACATAGCGGCCTTTTAGACCGGCCGACAAATCGGTCCCCGGCATGACCGGACGCCAGTCCGCATCGGTCCAGATATAGGGATTATCGGCAGCCCGGATAAAAAACTGAATCGCCGCATTATCGCTGAAGCGGAAGTCCCCCTGGCCCGAGTATTCGTTGCGGGCATTGTCCCCCGCAAGGGTAATCCTGCCCCCGGAGGCTTCAAGTTTGAGGATGCCGCTGCTCCCTTCCCCAAAATCGATGGGGCGGGTTTCCATACGCCCGCCCCGTGGGGCGTATTTCTGTATTCCCGGCTCGTAAAAGCCACCCTGTATCCTGAATTCATCCATGAGCCCCGAAAAGCGGCTCCCCAATACGAAGTTGCCCCCCTCTCCAATGACGGGGGTGTAGACTTCCCCGCCCTCGCGGCCTGAGGCACTGGCATAGGCGATGGTTTCGGTTTTGCCGTTCAGAAGGTATTCCAAAAGGCCCGTATCGGAATCAAAGCGGATCAGGTGATGGCTCCAGGTTTTGGGGACCACCGGACTATTCCCGTTCAGGGTAAGGCTGATGTTTTTTTCACCGCCCGGGGCGGAAAAGAAATCCTGAAAGTTCCATTGGAGCCTGTTTTTGAATGCCGCGCACTGTATCCGCTGGAAGACGTATTCCTTGCTGCCCGGTACGGGCCGGTATGAAATCCAGGAAAGCATCTGCTCCCCGTTTTCCATGTTCAGGGGATAGAGCCAGAATTCAATTGAAAAGTCCCGGATATGCCGGCCTTCGGCACAGAGGGCCTCGTTGTTACGGGG
>BOBW01000259.1 GCA_026002595.1 Spirochaetia bacterium
TCGGGAATAACCTGGGTAAAACCTTCTTCCTCGGAGGCAGGGGGGGGCAGGGTATCTTCTGCGGTCTCTTCGATGCTTTCGTTTCCGGCGCTAAAGTCGGGGATGGAAAGCTCCAGTTCTTCTTCGGCTGGGGGTACAGAGAATTCGGAGAGGCTGGCGGCCTCTTCGGCGCCTTCTTCCAAATCCAGGTCGATGGCAACCGGCGTTTCACCTGATTCGGAATCAAGGCTGATTTCATCCTCCAGGCCCTCAAGATCGCTCAGGGAGAGCTCATCAATGGACAGTTCTTCATCCAGGGAATCATCCCTGGCGGTCTCTTTGTCATCAATAACCGTGCTCGGAAGATCAACGGAATTTTCATCAAGGACCAAGTCAAGGGGTTCATCGGTTAAGGCGAATTCATCCAAAGCAGCTTCGTCACTGGGGGACAGATTGAGATCCTCAAGGGATAAATCTTCCGGCGCCGCTTCCATGAGGATTTTATCAAGGGCATCAGTGCCATCATCTGCGGCATCTTCGGGAACAACTGCCGCGGCATCCGTATCGGCATCTTCGGGAGCAGCTACCCCGGCGTCCACACCGGTTTCTTCGGTAAAATCAGCGGTATTGAGGATATTGTCAAGTTCGTCCCCGGTAAGGGCGGTTTTTTCATCATCCCTTTCTTCAGGATGAATATCTCCAGAGCGGATGGCGGAAAGTTCATTCTTGAGGGCGGCAAGTTCATTCCGAATCGAGGCAAGTTCCTCCGCAACATTCATCAGAAACTGGGGAGAATATTCCGGTCCGCTTTTTTTGGCCTCAAGGGCACGGCCTTCGGTCTCGGAAGCAGATTCTACCGGGACCGAAACCTGGAGCTCAGGATCGGCAAGAGTCAGGGGCTCCTCGATAATTGATGTATCCCCAAGCGGCGGTACGCCAACAGGCGTATCGTCAAATGACGAAATGTCACCCGGTTCCTCCGTTTCCGCAACAGGACTTTCAGGGGAAAAGTTCTTATCAAGGGAAAAATCTTCTACAGGAGCTGCATCTTCTCTGCCGCCGCCCGCACTATCCGGCAGGGACTCCGCCGAAGTGACATCCTGGGGCCCGCTTTTTACCCAGACTCCGTATTCATCAAGTTCCGAGGATGATCCGATTGTACCGCGATCATAATATATCGAAGGTTTTTTCTCGCTTGCCATGAACCGCTCCCTCAAATTAATGCAAATTGAAAACTTCTGTTATCAACTATTATCGGCTGTGATACGGATTCTATGTAGTACTTTAAAATACCAGCTTAGCCCTAAGTTTTTCCGGTTGTCAATGACTCAAGAATGGGGAGAAAGGGGCCGTTAATAAGGGTAATGAGAATCATCAAATACCTCATTGCCCTTTGGGCTGCGGTTGCAGTCTATGCGGCGGTATCGGTTTTTGCCGGGGCTGCGGGGCTTTCCGCCTATGAGG
>BOBW01000260.1 GCA_026002595.1 Spirochaetia bacterium
TCCTTGCATAAAATATGTTTCTAATATAGAGTACAAACATGGTCAGATTTTTTCAAAAAAAGTTTCCGGGCGGCAGCCTGCGGCTTCCCCTTATCGTTTTGACGGCGTTTTTGGCTCTTTCCGCCGTTTTTGCGGAAGGCTTTCTCTTTACCCATCTTGACCATGACTGCATCGGGGAACATTGTTCCGTCTGTCTGCAAATAGAAATCACTCAAAATCTGCTTGAAGGATTGGGGCGAATGGGTATATTTGCCCTTGCAGCCGGCCTTATCCCGCAAATCTTCGCGATCACTAAAAGCCGCCCATCCTTTGCCCTTATTCCTCAAACCCTTGTCTGCTTAAAAATAAAATATAATTCCTGAAATAAGCTCCTAAAAGCATTTCCTTAAATTTTAATCTTTATAGGGAAAATGTTTTTTCTTCAAAACAGTATTTTCATATACAGGAGGTTATTTTATGAAACGGGTATTTTTACTCACAATAATCGTTATTGCTATTTTGATTAGTGTCTCCGGCTGTACACAAAAGAAAAATAACAATGTTCAAAGCACAAACGGAAAAATCACGATAACGGCGACCATATTTCCGCCCTATGATTTTGTCCGCGCCATTGCCGGAGATACAGTAAATCTAACCATGTTATTACCCCCGGCATCTGAAAGCCACTCATTTGAGCCTGCGCCAAAGGATATTATCACCATTCAAAACAGTGATGTTTTTATCTACGTGGGCGGCGAATCCGATGAGTGGGTCAATAGAATTTTAGAATCCATGGACACACGCGATATGACCATTATTTCACTTATGGATATTGTTGAGGTGGTGGAAGAAGAAATTGTCGAAGGCATGGAAGAGGAAACGTCAGCGGAAAATACCGCCGGGAAGGAAGAAACTGCCTACGACGAACATGTATGGACCTCTCCCCAAAATGCGGTGCGTATCGTGCAGATAATAACGGAAACACTCTGTAAAGCGGATACGGTAAACGCGGATTTGTATCGTCAGAATGGAGCGCACTATATCGCTGAACTCCATAATCTTGATACCGCTTTTCAGGCGGTTGTAGATAATGCAAACCGGAACACAATAGTTTTCGGCGACCGTTTCCCCTTTCGCTATTTTGCGGATCGCTATGGACTTTCCTATTTCGCCGCCTTTCCCGGCTGTTCCACTGAAACAGAACCGAGTGCGGGAACCGTAGCCTTTCTCATTGACAAAATAAAACATGAGCGCATACCCGTTGTTTTTCACATTGAACTGGGCAATGAACGAATGGCGGACACCATTGCGGAAGAAACCGGCGCGGAAAAATTACTGCTCCACGCCTGCCATAATATTTCAAAAAAAGATTTTGAAAACGGCGTAACCTATGCGGATCTTATGCGTCAAAATGTTGAGAATTTACGGAAGGCATTGCAATGACCATCAAAGACACCGGCGCC
>BOBW01000261.1 GCA_026002595.1 Spirochaetia bacterium
CAAAACTTTCACCTTCGCTCAATGCTATCACGCACCTAACGCACGGCGATACGCTTCACCCCAATCATTCTCCTTTACCCGCAGGGTTTCTACGCTTACGCCCAATGCACGCAACAATTCAATCGTTTCTGCCTGGGTGTTTTTCGCTTTGTCATCCTGTGTATCAGAAATAAAAGCGAAATAGCGGATGTTGTTTTTAGGCAGCGCCGGTTTACTCTCCCGGATTTTGTGGCTCCGGTAGGACAGGAGCCACCAGAATCCGGTTTCCGCCGTATGCAGATTCAGGCCGAGAATATCCATGTCGGAGAAGAAGAAATGATCCACCCAACTATGGATGAGTGGTACGGTTTCTCCTTTCTCCAGAAGTTCCAGTTTTGTGTTTAATTTCGCAAACTTCTTTTTCCCGTCCCCTTCGGTGATATACTCCCGGATTTTCCCCACATACGCGATATAGTGCTCATACCCCAGACAGAGGGTGTTTGGTTTGTCCGCTTCCCCGTGGACTTGCCAGAGGGTTTTGGTTCCTTCTGCCGTCTTTGCGGTTGAGCACCGGTATAGGCTGAACCGTGTTTCCGGATCTTTTACCGTCTTAAACGGCAGGGCTGGTACTTTGAGGGTATACTCATAGTTGGTAGAAAGGATGGTGTCGTAGTGACCCCACACCAGTGTATGCAGCCCATTGGCGGTGAGCTTACTGATTTCACCGGCAACGTATTCCAGCAGCGACCTGCTCGTCTCGTTTGTTCCGGCAAGGATTTCTTCATATAGCAGGGGGAATGGTTTGTCCCGTTTGTTGATTTTTCCCGCACTGTCGTATGTTTCGAGGAGCTGTTTCATCAGGCCATCAAAGGAATACCCCGTTGTTCCAACACGATTAATTCCGTTCCCCAGTAACAAGACCCGTTCACGGTCTGCCATATAAACCCCCTATAAAACAAAGGTACAAAGCACCTTTTCTCCCTTATCACCCATTATAAAACCATTACTACTACCAAAAATCATCTGCTCCAGTCTCCGGGGACATTCAGAACATGGCTACCAAATTGGAACCAATAAAGTATTCCATCTTCCCAACCTAAGATGATAAGACCTGCATCGATCCCACCATTACCATCCAAAAATATAATCTCTTGTTCAAAAGGACGATCAGGCATTGAAACCTCACCTTTCCTTTTTAATTCATAACCTTTATAATGTTCGGTAGTATGAATAATCCTATAGGCCGGATGAATAGTCCCCCAACCATTATTTAATGTAAAGGTTCTATACCGGTACCGGGGATCAAGCTCATCCCAGATTATATCCAGGGCATACAATGGCGTACCGGGGACCGTATTATGGGTCTGCGCGAAACCGGCGGTTCCTGCCATCATCAAAATAATCATCAGTACGCTCTTCTTCATATACGTGAGCGCAAAGCCTAGCG
>BOBW01000262.1 GCA_026002595.1 Spirochaetia bacterium
GTTTACAGGCCGCCAAAGACGGCCCCAAACCTGAACAGCTCCCTCCGCTACGGGCCCGCGCAATCTGCGCCAAATACTGGATCGATGAATGCGCCCCTGATGAATTCTGCTTTCAACTGCGGCCCGCAGGAACCCCCGGTGAAACAGCATTACTGTCTGACATCGAAAAGGCCGCGATCCGTTCCCTGCGGGATGATGTGATCGCCGTTATCGAAAATTTTACCGATGACAAAAGCTGCGCCGAAGCGATCTACAAGGTTGCCGAAAAACACGGCCTTGACGGCAAAGCCCTTTTCCGCGCGGCCTATCAGGCCCTCATCGGCAAGGACCAGGGGCCGCGGCTGGCAAACTTTCTGCGGTCAATTAGCAGGGAAAGGCTCTTGGGGATATTGGCGGCCTACTAGAGAAATAACATGTTATCAATGGCCAGCGGATTATAACGGGGTAAGTAAAAAACACCGATTATTCTTTAAGTCCCAGTTTTTTCCGCAAAACCTTTTCCATTTGGATAAGACTTTCGACTTCAAGACGAGCGTTTTCGTTCAGAATACTCATATTCTTGGCACGGGTATAGAGTCCCATGGAGATACCGGTAAGATTGGCATGATATTTTGCACTTACCGGGTAGGCCCTGGCTTCCATCACCCCGGTCACGGTAAGAAAATTATTTACCTCCCGCGCCAGTTCCGGGTCGGTCTTAAAATGACCATACAGCCATTTGTAGATATCTATATGAAAATTAGCCATAACCCCGTTGTACCCATCGCCGCCGTCGATAAAGAATTGCAGAAGGGTTGCGGTATTGGCGTTAAAGAGTGAAAAATCAGATCCCCGGACCGCGGCAATCCGCTCCTTAAGTATTTTATTGGAACAACTGACATCCTTAAGGGAAACCAGTTGTTTCTTTGGGCAGCCTCTTTCAGAAAATCTGTGCTGATCAGCCTGAGGTATGGATAGGGACATTCATACATTCCAAGGGGCACTCCGGGAAGCTGCCTGACAATCTCTTCAAAATTACGCCGGAACTTATCCTCCCCTTCATCCTGCCGGGCAAGCCGGTTACTCACCAGGATGACCGCATCAACACCGGTCCCGGCCATACGACCAAGTTCTTCAATCTGTTTTGATTTATCATCGGCGGTATGCCCCGAGGCAATAACCTTGATCCTCCCCCCGGCTGCATCTTTTACCGCCCGGGCAAGATCGACCTTTTCCTGTTCACTCAGAAAAAACATCTCGCTGGACTGGCATACCGCAAAGATGCCGTCAGAGCCGCGCTCAATATACCACTCGATTAATCTTTTTACCGCCTTGAAATCAATTTTATTATCATCGGTAAACGGGGTAATCATCGTCGGCCAGCAGCCATAAAAAATTTTAGCCATCTTTGAAGCATCCTTTTTATTCATATATAG
>BOBW01000263.1 GCA_026002595.1 Spirochaetia bacterium
CGAGGTACAGTACGGGAGCCAGATAGCGATAGACACGAGGAAGGGAGCGGCGCGGTATGACGGGAGCGAGCAGTACACGCTGGACGGGGTGATACTGGAAGGTACTCCCCGAGGCGGGACGGAGGGAACCCGTGACGGGGATGTGTATAAGCCGCTGAGGGAGACGGGATACAGTTTGATAGAGCATGTGAGGGAAGGGAATTATTGGCAGGTGACGGAAAAAGACGGGCGGAAGAAGATATATGGGCGGCGGAGTGATAGTTGGGGTGGGTATAGCGCAGAAGATGGAAGCATCAGGAAAAACATATGGAATATAGAGAAAGAGACAGACACATACGGGAACACGATAGTATACAGGTATGAAAAGGCGGGTGGAAGTTATGTGTATCCATCGGTAATAACGTATACGGGGTATGGAGACACGGAAGGGAAGTATGAAATCAGGTTCAATTATGAAAGCAACCGTGCAGATAGCCGGCTCGATGGGCGCGGAGGGTATATCCAGGTGTTAAGCAAACGGCTGCATAGCATAGAGGTAAAAGGGGACAATAAAAGAATTAGGAAATACGAATTTGAGTATCAGGCAGAAACAGAAATAGCCAATATAGGCAATGCAAATGTAAGCATGGTGAAATCAATAGCAGTATATACGCCGCAAGGAAATAATATAGAAATCTACGAAGAAGCGTATAGATATGGATTTGAGTATTGGGAGATAGGGCACACTGAAGAAGGATATAAGTATTTTGGGGAACAGGAATACTGGGGGGACGTCCCCCTGCAGGTAACCAATGGGAATTCGGATGGGCATCAATATTCCGTAGGGGGCGGAGTAGGGGTTGGGGCTGCTGGCATTCCTATAGATGTGCGAGTAACCGGCGGGACACAATGGACAGACGGGGAAGGGGTATCTTATAGCAGCTATCAAACAGTGGATATCAATGGGGACGGGATAACGGACAGCGTACGGAAAGAGGGGGAGAATCTGTATGTAAGATTGGGGAACAAGGGAGGCGGTTATGGCGCAGAGAAGGTAGTAAAGAATGTAGTATTATCAAAAAACATGGAAGAAGAGAGGAATGAAAATGAGGCAAAACCCGGAGACGGGAATGGGTGGAATTTATATGCAGGGGTTGGAGCCGCTCTGGGCAAGGCAGTCAATCTAAGCGCAGGCTATAGTATAGCAAAGACAAAGCAAACGGGAGCGAGCGAGCTCGAACAGAGTTTTATGGATTTAAATGGGGACGGGTTAGCAGATATCGTAATGAGCGGCAGCCAAACATATTATAAAAATGTATCAAATGGGAATGAAGTGCGCTTTACAGAGGATGTTGTTATAAATAACGGAGCGGTAAATTTTGTACAGAGAATAACAAAAGCCGAGATAGACGGCTATCATGACACCTATTACAT
>BOBW01000264.1 GCA_026002595.1 Spirochaetia bacterium
CTTGCTGGTGCTTGAAAGTTAAACAGTCCTGTAAAGGGCCATGAATATATTTGAGAAGGATTTTGTATGGAAAGATTTTTTAAGCATCCCCGGATTATCGTTGCAATAATCGCCGTCATTACGCTCTTCTTTGCGGCCCAACTGCCCAGGGTACAGCTGGATAACAACAACTTTCGTTTTGTCCCCGAGGGTGACGCGGCACGCCAGGTATCGGCCCATATCGACGGAACCTTCGGCAGTTCCCAGTTTGTCCTTGTGGGATTAGAGAAGAAATACGGTACGGTGCTTGACCGGGATTTTCTCCTCCGCCTTGAGGAGTACATTGAACGCATCAAAGACATTGAACTGGTGGGCAGCATCAATTCTATTGTCAACGCCGATTACATTACCGGCGACGGGGAATCCATTATCGTAGAAAAGCTGGTGGCCGATGATTTTTCCGGTACGGCGGATGAAATCGCGGAACTGAAGCGGCGGCTCCTGTCGTGGAACATGTACGAGCGGGCCTTGATTTCCGATGACTTTACCGCGACACAGGTGTACGTGCCCCTCACGATTTCCCAGGACGAAGTGGGTAACCCCGAAGTGGTGGCGCATATCCTCAAAATCCGTGACATTGCCCTGGACTTGTTCGCCGGTTACGCCGAGGTATACGTCACGGGCCTCCCGGTAATTTCGGGGACTATCAGCGAAGCGGTCATGGCAGACCTGGCTCTGCTGGTACCTATGGTCATCATCGTTGTTCTCCTTATCATATACCTCCCCCTGCGGAGAATCGGGATGGTTTTTCTGTCCCTTTTGGGGGTCATCGTTGCGGTCATCTGGTCCATCGGCGCAATGCCCCTGCTCGGCGTCAAGCTGTCTATTATGACCACGGTGATGCCTGTGGTACTGATCGCCGTGGGTAATTCCTACGGCCTCCACATGATCATCCACTATATGGAAGGATCGGGTAAGGATTTCGCGGTTATGAGCCGCGAAGAACACTCAGGGTTTATCGTAGGGATGCTGCGGAAGGTACTAATGCCCATATTTCTGGCGGCATTGACCACCTTTGTGAGTTTTTTTTCCTTTTGCTTTACTACGGTCCTCCCCATCCGCGAGTTCGGCGCCTTCTCCGCCTTTGGCGTTCTTGTGTCCTTTGTGGTTGCAATTGTGCTGGTACCGGCGATACTGATCATCCGGGGACCGAAGCCCTTTAAGAGTCGAAAGAACTCTGATCAAAGGTCCGAAGCGAAAGAGGCCGCAGAGCAGGCCGGAAAATTGGCCAATAAGGGTTTCGCCGGAGCCATGTGCGCCATTGCGACAAAAAAGCATGCGGTTATCACGCTGACCGTTATAGTCGGCGTTGTTTCTGTTTTCGGTGCGGCGCGGCTCGTGATAGACAATATATTTACCGATTATTTCA
>BOBW01000265.1 GCA_026002595.1 Spirochaetia bacterium
GGGCTGCGGGCCAAGTCCCGCAGGGCGATAACGGTTTTTCGCTCCCCCGGCTTGCCGTTTTCGCCTTCCAGAACCGCTGTGGCCGTGGAGGACACCGCCTCCTGGAGCCGGGACCAGGCGTCTCCCCCGGAACGGAGAAGGTCATTGGCCAGATCCTCTTCTTCACTGGTCATCTGGAAGGCGGCCTTTTCCAGGGATTCCTGAAGGAAAAACTGGTAGGGTTTAAGGTCCGCATTATCCGCCGCCAGTTTCAGGACAAGCCCCCGCCGCTCCGCAAGGCGACTGCGGAAGAGCACTGCCGCCTTGCCCAGGGGCAGAGCCGCCGCATCAATGGCGTTGATCTCCGCAAGGGCCCGGCTGTTCCGGGTGTCGGTGGTGTAGACAGCCTCGGCGTAGGCGCTGAGGTTTTCCGAAATATTCCCCGCCTCATCCCAGGCGGCGATAAGGGTCTTGAGCGCCGGGGCAAGCCCGGCCGCGTCCGCGGGGAGGGGGGTTCCCAGCAAGGCAAGAAAAGCGGCAAGTCGTTCCCCCAACAGGGCTAGGTCCCGCTTGTATTCGGCGGAATCAAAGGAAGGGTAAATCGTGCCGAGCTGCCACCGGGGCACTATATCTTTAATATCATTCATAATAACATCATCATAATCCGAAAATCGACGTTGACACAATCCGCCCTTTTCGTCATTCTTTTTTGAATAGGCGCTTTGCGATTTTGTAAAAAGGTACGGGAAATAGAATTGACCTGTCAGGTCAACGATTACCGGGCCTGTACCCGCGCCAGCCCCGTGTTGGCCTCTGAATAGTTGGGGTTGAGCCGGAGCGCCCGCTGGTAGGCTTCGACGGCAGGGGCATTATCCCCGGCGGCTTCCCGGACCGTGGCAAGCCTATACCACCAGAGGGCCGTATTGGGGTCAAGCCGCACCGCGGTGGTGTAGGCAATGTCCGCGTGGCGGTTCCGGCCTGTGAGGCGGTAAATTTCCCCGATGAAAAAATAGGCCACACCGCTCCGTTCCCCCTGGGGTAGGGCGTTGGTATAACGCTGCATATAGGTTAATGAACGGTTATAGTCGCCAAGGTAGAAATAAGCTTCCCCCATGGTTTCCATGACGCGGTGGTCATCGGTATAAACCCTGAGTCCCCGCTCCCCCCAGCTGATGACATCCCGGTATTTTTGCTGCCGCTGCAGGGCCCAGGTGATTGCCGCATAGGTGTCCCGGTTGGCAGCGTTCCGGGCGGCCTCATCTTGGCACATCCGGATCGTCTCGTTGTAATAGGTATTCGCCTCGGCCGTGCGGCCATTGGCTTCCAGATTCCGGCCGGTACGGTAGGTTTCTACCGCCGTTGGCTGCGCAGTCCCGCCGGGGGCCTGGGCAAAGGCCGAAAAGCTGAAAAAAACGATGAAAAAGCCGC
>BOBW01000266.1 GCA_026002595.1 Spirochaetia bacterium
AAGCAAAGACCAGGGCAACAAAAATGTGGGTGGAGTGAGCCGTGGGAAGGAGCGTAGCGACTGACCTAGGCGAACGGAACCCGGAGGGGCTTTAGCCCCGAACCGCAAACCGTATGTTATGCGCCGTTCCTGCCCTTTTACATATTTTTATAAATTTTTTCCCATTTTAAATTTATAATTATATTCGCAACATCATCAGGGAATTCGTCATCATTGCATTCTTGTCTTTCAATACTTATATCAAAAATATCTGAATATGCCTCATTTACAATCTGCTTGACATTCGCAATTAATTGTTGACATTCACTTGCGTTTGACTTTGCTTCTGTAAACGAAAGTCCAAGCGTATCATTAGAATCAGTTGTCAAATTAGCCTCATCAAATGTTTCTGAAAACTTTGATGTTGCTTTATAAAAAATTGATTCTGCAACATCATCAAGAAATACAGTTTCACCATTCAACTCAATACCTTTAGTTTCCATTTATAATATCCTCCTATAATTCAATTTTACTGAAAAATTGGTAAAACACCTCTATTCTCTTTTTCTATCGACCATTGAACCTGCCATGTATCGCCATCTATCTGGTCAAGCAAAATAAAATTATACATATTCGTTGTTTTATGTAAAGTAAATCGACCAGGAATTATTTGTTTTCCGCTTGCAAGGTCTTGTGTATTTAATTCTACACCTCCACGATTATCGCCTTGTACATCATATTGTATTTGCCACATTCTTCCAGTAACAGTATCTAATAAAATAAATGTCCACATATTTTGTGTTTCAAATAAATCATACTTTGCGGCCGATGCTGCATTAACGGGCGGAATGTTACACCCTGCAAACAGAAATTGAAAACCAATAAGTATTATACCAAAAATACATTTATAAGATTTAATCATATTTCCTCCAAATATACCAAAAAATCTTTTACCACTATCCATATAACTATTTCGCATTTTTTTACTTTTGTCAAGTTATTTTTTAAAAAAATCCGCATATTTTTATTGCCTTCCATTCATACCAGTTGGGCAGGAATGGCGCATAACGTGAAAGCTATACGACGTTTTTATGGCCCGAATAAGGAAACCGTAGGTTTCCAGGGCCATAAAAATGTGCCGGAGAAAAACCCCATAAAGGCGCTACTGCGTCGACTGGGGTTTTTCGTAGGCCAAGCCGCTACTGCGGCGCAGCGTATAGCGTATGTTAGGCGCAGTTCGACTTGTTACATATTTCATTCTATCTTCTTTCCGCAATTATTTTATTTACAAAAAGAGCCAATATTCCAAATATGAGTGGCGCAACAATATATGGATATATAGGCCATACATGGTATCCCTCATTACTTGTAAACAATAATACAGTATAAAATACTAATAAAATAAACGAAGATATAGTTATAATG
>BOBW01000267.1 GCA_026002595.1 Spirochaetia bacterium
GTGACAAAGGCAAATATAACGGTATGCAAAAGCGCAGTGGTAAACCATTCATCACTCCACATGTCGATAAAATTTTTTAATCCGATAAAATGCCAGTTTCCGATACCCCGGGTAAAATCCCAGTCCGTGAAACTTATTACCAGGGAAAAAATAATGGGAATCAGGGTAAAGCAGACCATGCCTATGATATTAGGCAGAATAAAAGCATAACCGGTTAAATCGATCCTGAGCTGCTTGCTGAGCTTCCATTTCATGGTATGTCCTTACCCTGATAACAGTAATACTGCGGAGCCATCCTTCAATGACCCCGCAGCGGTTTATAAAAATAATTATTGGGAGAGAATCCTGTCGCCCCGGGTTTTTGCGTCTGAGAGGCCCTGATTAACCGTCTTTGCACCGTTGTAGATGGCTTCCAGTTCTTCCCTGGTAATTGCGTCTAATTCAGCTGCTTTATCGGTGATGGTCGCAACCGCAGGATTTTTACGGGGCGACACATATGCAGCTTTTAATGACGGCGCATCAAGGACGGTTTCCCCGCCTTCCAGGAACGCCGCAGTTAGCTCATCCATGTTATAACCGCTGTACAGGGGAATACGTCCGCCCCGGGCCATGGGCACCATGCCCTTGGTGGTATACCACTTTACATATTCCCAGGCAGCTTCAGTATTTTTTGATTTGGGGTTCACGCAGACAAGATCCCCTGCCCCGCCTATGCTGTAGGGCGATGCCTGCAGATCCGATACGGGATAAGGGGCAAAGGCCGTGACAAAGTCATGGGGATAGTTTTTGGTATCCTTAACATTACGGACAATCCATGCCCCGGGGGTCATGGCGGCCTTGCCGGAGAGGAACATCCCTTCCTGGGTCAGTTTCTGGGTAACCGAATCCACATGGGTGGGGGCGCTTTTATCAACATTCATCATGTCGTAGGCAAGCTGAACAGCCTCCTGGATAATGGGGGAATTATAATTGGTAGCTTTGCCGCCCTGAACATACAGGGAATCCCCACCCAATACAGTATTGGCAAATCCCATGGTAGCGCCGATGAACTGGGGTGTGTTCAGGAATGCGCCGTAAACTTTGCTGTCCCCCGAACCCTTGGTGAGTTTTTTCGCAATTTCCCGGAATTCACTGTAAGTCCATTTGGAGGGAACCGGGATACCCGCGGCATCAAACATACTTTTATTGATCATTACGCAGTCGTCAACATTAAATTTTGAAGGCAGGCAATAATGACGCCCGTTGTATATAAAATCATCCCCAAAATCGCCGAAGCCCGCAATATCAAAGGAATCACGGCTAATAAGGGGCGTTATGTCCATGGCCATATTACTGTCGATCCGTTTGCGCAATCTGGCGGCGCCATAGGTTATATATACATCCACCCCGTC
>BOBW01000268.1 GCA_026002595.1 Spirochaetia bacterium
AAAGCTGCCCCAGACCAGTTCGGCCAGTTCCTTAAGGGGGACCGGGCTGCCGGACACTGAAGTGTCTTCCAGGAGTTCCCATGCGCCCCGGACTGCGCCATCATCGGCAGCGGCCATGTCGCCCAGGGCATTGATGTCCACAGCCGGGCCGGGGTGGAGGAATTCAACATCCTTCTCCCGGACCTTGTATTCCTGGTTGGGTTCTTTGCGGGTTTTCCCCTCGCCGGCTTTGGCTGCGGGGGGAACGGAAATGACCAGCTTGTCGGCGGACAGTTCGGTGACCAATGCGGGGCGGTTCTTGTAGACAACGAGACTCTTGAGTGGAAACATTAAGTAAAGCTTAACACATTGGTCGGCTATGGGGTATAGGAAGAAATTTAACCACAAGCCGCCTATTGGCGGCACCACACTGACCACACGGACTCGTTCTTTCCTGTCTTTTTCTTCCTGTCCGTGGTGTCTGTGAGGTCCGTGGTTAAATTTGGAGTTACTACTATTCCTTTACCGCCCCAAGCATGATGCCGCTTATAAAGTAGCGTTGCAGGAAGGGGTATACCACCAGCATCGGGATCATGGCAATGAAGATCTTCGCCGCGTTCAGGGACTTGTTGGAAAGCTTGTCCAACTGCATTATCTGGTCCTGGGTCAGGTTCGTGGTTTGGATGTTCACCACCAACTGCTGGATGTAGGTTTGCAGGGGATAGTGGCTCTCGTTGGTGGTGAGCACCAGGCCCTGGAAGAACTCGTTCCAGTGATACACCCCGGTAAAGAGCACGATGGTGGCGATTACCGGTATTGAGCAGGGCACCACCACCATAAAGAGGATCTTCCAGGGGCCTGCCCCGTCCACAACCGCCGCTTCCTCAAGATCACGGGGAATTCCCCGGAAGAAGTTCACCATCAGGATGAGGTTGAAGACCGGGAGGCTGCCCCCCAGAACCAGGGCCCAGATGGAATCGATCAGATGGTAGTTCTTTACGGTGATGTACCAGGGGATGGTCCCGCCGTTAAAGAGCATGCAGAAGATCACCACCCACATCAGCTTGTCACGGGGGGTAAAATCCCGTTTGTGCTTGGACAGGGGATAGGCCATGAGGATAAGCACGGACAGGGTAACCACGGTGCCCAGCACGGTCCGCTGTATGGAAATCCAGAAACTGTTGAAGAACATCATGTCCTTCACGATTTCTTTGTAGCTTTGCAGGGTGAACCCGATGGGATAGAAGGTGACAAGGCCGGAATTGGCCGCCGCCTTGTTGGAAAGGGAAAGGCAGAGGGCGTACCAGAGCGGGTAAATGCAGGAAAAGGCAAGGACTGCCATGATAACGGCATTCGCAATATTAAAGGTCCGTTCCCCAAGGGATTTGCTGTGAAT
>BOBW01000269.1 GCA_026002595.1 Spirochaetia bacterium
GCGTATGCCTACCGGGGCGATTATAAGAAGGCCATCAAGGATTATACCAAAGTAATCAAGCTTGAAGCCAATCCCGCCGCTGTTTATACCAGCAGGGGGAACGCGTATATAAAAAATGGCAATTACAGGAAGGCTATCGCGGATTATACCAAGGTCATCAAAATTTACCCTGATTCTGCCGCCCCTTATCAAAACCGCGGTATGGCGTATTACGCCAGGGGCGATTATGACAGGGCCATAAAGGACTATACCAAGGTCATCAGTATTAATCCTGATTCCGCTACCGCCTATTACAACCGCGGTAACGCCTATTACAGGAAGAGTGATTTTGTGAAGGCCATAGCGGACAATACCCAGGTAATTCGGATTTATCCCGATTCCGTCGCCGCCTTTACCAGCCGCGGTACTTCGTATTTCAACATAGGCAATTATGACGCGGCCATAGAAGATCTTACCAGGGCGCTCAGCATTGATCCCGATTTTGTCAGTGCAAAACAGAACCTTGAAATTGTACGGCAGGCGCGGGGATATTAGGCTTAAGGGAAATATGCAGAAGTTGGCAATAGCAATAACGCTGCTTGCGCTGCTGTTTACAGGCCATGCGGCGGCCCAGGACTATGGGGATCTCCAGGCGCTGCTGGACAGCGGCAGCATGTATTACGAAAATGGCGAATATGATCAGGCCATTGCGCATTACACCTGGGCAAGCGGGCTTGATCCCTATGATCCATCGGTTTATGTTAACCGGGGCAACGCCTATGCCGGAAAGGGCGATTATGATTCGGCCATAGCGGACTACACCCAGGCAATCAGGCTTAATGCGGACGCCTTTAATAACCGGGGCAACGCCTATTTTAACAAGGGCGATTATGATTCGGCCATAGCGGACTACACCCAGGCGCTCCGGTATGAACCGACCAATCCGTATGTCTCTTTTTTCCGCGGTATTGCCTATCATGCCAAGGGCGATTACGATTCGGCCATCTCGGACTACACCCAGGCGCTCCGCATTGATCCCAATTATGAGGCCGCTGTTAATCTCCGCGGGGACGCCTATTCCGCCAAGGGCGATTATGATCGGGCCATAGCGGACTACACCAGGGCAGTTGAAATGGGACCTGATCATACCTGGGCCTACACCATCCGCGCCGATGCCTATTATGTCAAGGGCGATTATGATTCGGCCATAGGGGATTACACCGCGGCGCTCCGGCTCGATTCCAATCTTATCACCGCCTATTACAATCGGGGAAACGCCTATTCCGCCAAGGGCGATTATGATTCGGCCATAGCGAATTACACCCGTTCCCTCAGCATTAACCCTGATTATGTCCGGGCCTATATCAACCGCGGCAGCGCCTATAATAACA
>BOBW01000270.1 GCA_026002595.1 Spirochaetia bacterium
TACTGTTACAGGCCCATCACGGCGAACGGAGAAAATCTCTACAAACGGATGGCTATTGCGCTGCGGAACTGCGGCCGGCCTATTCTTTTTTCAGCGTGTAATTGGGGGGCCGACAATGTTCACCAATGGATACGCGGCTCGGGGGCGCACTCGTTCCGCTCCACAGGCGACATTCAGGACAACTGGACTTCCATCAAAAATATTTTTCTTTCGCAGCTTGAAAAAACCTGTTATAGCGGTACCGGATGCCACAATGATATGGATATGCTTGTTGTCGGTATGCGCGGCAAATCAGAGAATTCGTTTATTGCGGATAAAGAAAGCGGCTGTTCAGACCGTGAATATTCCGCGCATTTCTCCCTTTGGGCAGTGATGAACTCGCCGCTCATGATGGGCTGCGATATCCGAAATATGTCAGCCGAAACAAAAGCAATAGTGACCAATCCTGAAATTATCGCAATCAATCAGGATGCCGAATGCCGCGCTCCTTTCCGTGTAGGCGCATGGAATAACAATACCGACATCGTGTGTTTGTGGCGCCCGCTTGCAAATGGCGATTACGTCTATGCCTGTGTGAATGCAGGAGAAACGCCGCGTGAAGCGTCATTACAGTTGTTCGACACCGGGTTGACCTATGCGTCCGGGAAAGCGTTTAAGGCACATAACTGTATTACCCATCAGGATGAAGGCAGCCACCGTGAACGTTTTGTATGTCAGCTTGAAAGCCACGAATGCAAAGTCTACCGCATGAAGCTGGTATAAGGGCGCAGCCTGCGGGGCAGCCTTTGTGCAAACAATGCGCGAAGCCGCTCTCGGGAGATGAGACGGCGATTTACCGGAAGCTCATAAACCGGGGGGCAAGCGAATACCTGTGTATTGATTGTCTCGCAGTGTTCCTCGGCTGCGGGCGTAAGGCAATAGAAGACCGTATCGCCTATTACCGCAAGGCGGGAACCTGTGTGCTGTTCAGGTAGTATAAACAGTAAATTTTGAAGGCAATGACCGGCGGAGCGGCTGACGCTTCCGAGGCAAATGATATTGCCGTTACCATTAAGTACGCCACGATAATGGTTTCTACAATTCCGATACTCGTTGTGTATCCCTTCATTCAAAAACATTTTGTAAAGGGTGTGCTCATTGGGGCGGTTAAGGAATAGGGTAGAACAGGCAGGTTTGTATCGCTATAATCAATTCATCTTAAGGAAAACAACATGAACCGTTTATTCGCAGAAAACGACAAGCGCCGAATTCAGTCACTGGACGGCGTATGGCAATTCAGGACCGATGAGCACGACACCGGTATAAAAGACGGCTGGGCCAAAACGCTGCCCCTTGATTGCCGTGATGTTTCCGTGCCTTCCCTCTGGAC
>BOBW01000271.1 GCA_026002595.1 Spirochaetia bacterium
TTTTGGCTTCCAGCAGGGCGGTGCGGAGTACGGGGCTTTTAAGGCGGGCGCTGAAAAAGGAAAGGGTTTGCAGATAGTAGGCGTGCTGGTTATAGGCCGCGGCGATCATAAAGACCAGCCGCACGGGCTCATCGTCAAGGGTCTGGAAATCAAGGATGTCGGTGCGGCTGATGCCCACGGAGACCACGAGATCCGTAACCGAGGAAAGCCTGACATGGGGGATGGCAATGCCCCGGCCGATGGCGGTGCTCATGAGTTCCTCCCGTTTAAGGACCTCGCTGACAAGCTCCTGCCGGTTCTTCACCTGGGGAGAACCGGCAAGGTTTTCCGCCAGGGCCAGAAGAACATCCCGTTTGGCGGCATAGTTAAGGAACAAGATCCTGTCCGGGGAAATCACCGTATTGATCTGCACCGTTGAAAGCTGGGGATTAAAACGGGCGCCGGTCAGCCGGTCATTGACCCATTTTTCAATTTCAGATTTCTTGAAGCGCCAGACCGTGCCTATCTTCCCGGAGGGGATTTCCCCCTTTTGGGCCCAGTCATAGACGGTCCGCTCGGAAACCCGCAGGTATTTGGCAACCTCTTCAATGGTTAGAATATCATCTTCTATCATTTGCATTATTATGCACAGAATGGCGGAATATGTCAAATAAGCGCAGAAGCCCCCTGCGCTTTATAAATAGTTTTTATCTTTCAAATATTTTTTTAAGGCAGAAATGGTGGGTTCTAAATCTTCAATGGTTTTTTCTAATTTATCAAATTTAGTATCATACATTTTGAAATTTGTATCTATACCGCCCTTTAGTTCAAAAAAACCCTCTGATAATTTGTCTATCTTTCTACTTAATTCCTTGAAATCTTCATTTTTTTTCTCAAGATTATCAATTTTTAAAGCTATTTCCTGCGCCACAGAAGCCCCTTTTTCATTATAATAGGAGAATATACCACGAAGTTTCAAGGGGAAGATAATGACCGATACCCAAATGGATGCACTTTTTGAGGAAGCCCAAAGGGCCGCTGCTTTTGCCTATGCGCCCTATTCCCATTTCCGTGTGGGAGCGGCCCTGCTTGCGGAAGACGGAACCGTCTTTTCCGGCTGCAACGTGGAAAACCGCTCCTTTGGGCTCACCATCTGCGCCGAACGGAACGCCGTAGTCCAGGCCGTGGCCCATGGCAAGCGCTCCTTCACCGCCCTTGCCATCTCCACCCCTGATTCCGTTGAGCCCGTAGGCCCCTGCGGCGCCTGCCGCCAGGTCCTCAGCGAATTCATGCGCCCCGATGCGTTGGTCCGCTTTGCCGGATCGGGCCCGGAACCAATAGACACCACCATGGGGGAACTTTTGCCATACGA
>BOBW01000272.1 GCA_026002595.1 Spirochaetia bacterium
TCTTTATCAATATGGTGTGAAGATACTTTAAAGGGTAGTTCAGATTCATTAAAGAAATCCGTATCCCCCTCCTGACAAAAAATATCAATACGGGTTATAGCAGAACCGAATATTTCATGCGTTGTTTCTAAAAAGTCTATATCATCCCGTAGCTTTACTACGGATTTAACTATGGTCCCCTTTTCAAAAAGTACAAATTCCACCCAATTATTAGAAACATATATGGCATTAGCATCTTTGCCTGCAAAATAATGGGCCATAAACAAGGTTGATGATGGCGCAAGGGTCTTTGCCTCTCCGGGATCAAGTATAAAAACAAGATATGACCATTTTTTATTGCCATTATTTTTAATGGCGATGATTTTATTTTCAAGGTTATCCGGGTATATCCCTATCAGATGGTTTTTTATTGCATGGTTAAGTTCCTTTCCCCACAGATGGGGAATACTTACGGTAAACAGAGAATAAGCCATCCGTGATATTATATCTTTACTATTTAGATTACGGGCCATAGCGGATACTCCTGTCAACAAGAATATATTCTTTAATATCCTGCACTCCCCGGTTTTTATCAGGAATAGCGGCTACAATTATCTCAACAAACATGCCTGGACGATTGCTGATATTTATTTGCCAAAACGCCGTTTTGACTCCAAGATAAGTAAAAAGGGCATGGGTGTATGGAATTTCCAGAATAGATGAAATATCAGAACGTAATAAAGGGCCATGACTCAAGCGATTTTTAATGGCTACGGCCTTTGTTTCGCTATTTTCAATTTCAAAGGAAGGTCGTGTAATCAGCGGTTGTAGTAGTTCCGGGGAAACCATATTGATATTGATTAATGGAAAATCATTAACCAGGGGGAATAATTTTTCCGGGCTGCCCATTTCAAAGGAAGCTCTTGCTACACGGTAGGCAAAGGATTCAATGTGGAATGAATTAATCCATCCATAGGATACACACGCAGGCCATGCTTCATCCTTAATAAAAATACGCCATTTTGATTTATCTGTAGAAAGTCCATTGGCAGCGCGCCATGCAATAAAATCTGAGGAATTACCGCTTAAAAAAAGATATTGTTGTAATTTTTCGTCCATTAAATCTGTATCTGAAAGAAAATCAAGATGGTAACCACTTGATACATCAGTAATAGAGAGTCCATAGTCCCGGTATTTTTCCTGCAATATGTTCAACAGGGCATTATTTTCTGCGTCATATTCATACTCTTTCAATTCCTGCATATCAGCAACAATGCGCTCAACAAGTTTATCGGTTTTGATTTTTTCTTCCTGTTCATGGCTGTTACGCTGTAAATAGGTTAGGTTTACCGATATATAATGCGC
>BOBW01000273.1 GCA_026002595.1 Spirochaetia bacterium
GTGGATCTCTGGCCGGCTGAAATTGAAAAGGAGAAAACCGCTACCTCCAGGGAATGGGCGGCGCGTTACGGCGCGGAAGATCAGGTGGCGTATCTTCAGAAAAACAATATGCTCGGCATTGTTCCCAGCGTAAATGTTGCGCTGCCCAACGACAGCACCGACATGAAACTTGTCCGCAGCCAGTGCGGTGATATTGTCAAAGACACGTCATGGAAGATGATCTTTGCCAGAAACGAAGCTGAGTTTAATAAGCTCTGGGCCGACATGAAAACCCAGCTTGACGGATTCGGCTGGGCAAAACTCGTGGAATATGACACGCAGAAATGCCGTCTCATTGTTGACGCCAGGGCGAAAGCGCTCTCAGACGCCCGGTAATTTCAGAGATGAAAGGCAGTAGGAGTACGGATATGAAAATGACCAACGCAAAAAAACGCGGTATAAGGGAATTTCTTTACATACTGCCTTTCATCATCATTGTCGCGATTTTTGCTTATTATCCCCTGTATGGATGGATGTATGCCTTTTTCGATTACCGGCCGCCGCTTCCGCTTTCCCTTGATTCCTTTGTCGGACTCAAATGGTTCAAGTCCCTTGTGGAGAACCGGACAAAGATTGCGCAAATTCTTTCCATCATGCGGAACACCTTCGCCATGAGCGGTATCACCGTTGGCACATCGTGGCTGCCCCTGCTTTTTGCCGTGTTCCTAAGTGAAATAAAATGGAAGCCCTTCCGTAATATTATTCAAACAGTCACCACATTGCCGAATTTCATAAGCTGGGTTTTGGTTTATGCTGTTGCCTACAGCATGATGAACAGTACCGGGCTTTTTAACGGAATTATGATGAAGCTGGGTCTTATACACGAGCCAATACTTTTTCTGCGTTCATCGGAGCATGTCTGGCTTACCCAATGGTTATGGCTTACATGGAAAAATCTCGGCTGGGCGGCAATCATGTACATAGCGGCTATTTCCGGCATCGAAGCTGAGATGTATGAAGCCGCAAAAGTTGACGGGGCGTCGCGGATGCAGACAATCATTCACATAACAATTCCGAGCCTGCTCCCGACCTATTTTGTGTTACTGCTTCTGGCAATTTCCAATTTTCTTTCAAACGGCATGGAACAGTATTTTGTTTTCCAAAACGCCTTTAACCGCGAATATATACAGGTACTTGATCTGTATGTGTACAACCTGGCCATGGGCTCAGGGGCATATTCAGTTTCGACGGCCTTGAGTATTTTGAAAACCGTCATAAGCGTGGCATTACTCTTCGGGGCGAACGGTTTGTCGAAGTGGTTCCGGGGGGAGAGTGTCGTATGATCAACAA
>BOBW01000274.1 GCA_026002595.1 Spirochaetia bacterium
CGGGCTACGAGGAAAAACTCTCCGAGGCGGAAGTAAAGGCCCGGATGAAGGACGCGGTGATTACCGGAACCTGCGCCATCGAAGGCAAGCCCCTGATCTTGGGCCTCATGTCCTTCAACTTCATGGGGGGCTCCATGGGTTCCGTGGTGGGGGAAAAGGTGACACGGGCCATGCTCAAGGCGGCGGAAGAAAAACTCCCCCTGATCATCTACACCACCTCAGGCGGCGCCCGGATGCAGGAGGGCATTTTCTCGCTATTGCAGATGGCGAAAACATCCAGCGCGGCGGCGGAACTGGACAAGGCCGGCCTCCCCTTCTTTATCGTGCTCTGCGATCCCACCACCGGCGGAGTCACCGCCTCCTTCGCTATGCTCGCCGATGTCACCCTTGCGGAGCCCGGCGCCCTCATCGGCTTTGCCGGCCCCCGTGTCATTGAAGGTACCATCCGCCAGACCCTCCCCGAAGGTTTCCAGCGGGCGGAGTTTCAGCTTGAAAAGGGCTTCGTGGATCTCATCGTGAAGCGCCAGGATCAAAGGCGACTCCTTTCCCAACTCATCGATCTGCATCAGGAAAAGGTGCCTGACACCTTTTCCAGGGAGCGTGCATAATGGACACCATTGAACTGACCCAAAAAGTTGAGGAACTGAAAAAACTGGTCCAGGAATCGGGAATCGATGCATCCAAAGAACTGGACGAACTTGAGGCCAAGATACAGGCTGGCTCCAAAGCGGAAACCACCTGGAAGCGGGTGGAACTTGCCCGCCACCCCGACCGGCCCTACTCGCTGGACTACATCAACCGCATCTTCGACGGCTTTATCGAACTCCACGGGGACCGCTATTACGGCGATGACCCGGCGATTGTCGGCGGCCTCGCTTTCCTCAACGGCCGGCCCGTAACCATTATCGCCAACCAGAAAGGCCTGACCCTCAAGGAAAATATGCACCGCAACCACGGCATGGCAAATCCCGAAGGTTACCGCAAGGCCCTGCGCCTGGCAAAGGAGGCTGAAAAATTCCACCGCCCCATCATCACCTTTGTGGACACTTCCGGGGCCTATCCCGGCCTGGGCGCGGAAGAGCGGGGCATCGGGGAAGCCATCGCCCGGAACCTTATGAGCTTTAGCCAGTTAAAAACCCCCATCGTCTGCATTATCATTGGCGAAGGCGGTTCCGGGGGTGCGCTGGGGCTCTGTGTGGGGGACAAGATCTACATGCTAGAAAACGCCATCTACTCGGTGATCAGCCCCGAAGGCTACGCATCAATACTGCTGCGGGATGCCGCCAAGGCGAAAGACGCCG
>BOBW01000275.1 GCA_026002595.1 Spirochaetia bacterium
TTCCGTTCGGCTAGGTCGACTAAAGGCTCCCACGCCTCACTCCACCCACATTTTTGTGGCCCTGGTCTTGCTACGCAAGCCCTTATTCGGGCCACAAAAACATCGCAAACCTTTCACGTTATGCGAAGCAAATCCTTTTCACAATTTTTCCATATTTGTTTTTGAGCCAATTTACCATGGTATTATAGTTAGTGTCGGCCATTTAGTTTTCCATTTACTTACTTTTTGCAAATAAATCTCTTTAGTGATTTGGGCTTTATTTGCCCTGACAATCATACCAAATAAATCATTTAAGCCAAATGGAGCATATATTTTTAAATCGTCATTTTCGAATCTTACGCCAATAGAAGTAGCCGTTGTTGGCCATGCATTAATAGCGTTCTCAATTGAATTATATGGTTTTATATCATAACCAAAATGATCCTTATACCATAGATGAACTCTAGCCTGATTTTTTATATCAAGTTTAATCGGGTATTGTACAAATTGTTTATTTATACTTTCAATTATTGATTTTTCTGCCTCAAAGGACAAATCAGAATTATCATAATAAACAAAGTCTATGTCTGAAATTCCATGAATTAACTCAAATTTCATTTGATGATTCCAAATAGTCTGAGCTATACATCCGGCTCCAATATAATAATTTTTTAAGCTTATATTTTTTGCTGTTTCCAGCGCTTCCTTTAAGATGACATTTGACACTATTATTTTCTTTAACTGTTCCATTTGAGTTTGTAAATCATTATTAAATCCATCCATAAAAATAATTATCCTTAATATGTTTTCCCCGGCATTTCAGCTTTTCACCATGGAATAAACCACAGAAACCACCAGGGGAATAAGCGCCGCAAAAAGTAGAATAAAGCCCAGGATGGCGCGCTGGGAAAAGAAGGCCCAGTAGACCGTGACGGCCAGAAAAGGCAGAACCAGGACAACAAGGGCAACGGGAATCAGTATCCACCAGGGCGGGCTGTCCAGCACAATGCGGACAAAGAAGGAAAGGCCCGCTGCAATAGCGGTCCAGAGCAGGGGAACCAGTACCAGCAGGATGGGGTCCCCCAGGCCGCTCCAGCTTATTGCCCGGAGAACCCCGTTAGGTATGAGGGCGAGCAGGGCAAAATCGGCAAATTCCGGCGTATCCACGGAAACAATCCGCAGGCCGATTAAGGCTAAATAAACCAGCAGGGGCAGCAGAACCGGCAGGGCAACAATATCAACACAGCCGCTCACCCAGCGGGAAAGTCCGAATCCCCCGGGAGAGACAAAAGCCCCCAGGAAAAACTGGGCCAGAGCC
>BOBW01000276.1 GCA_026002595.1 Spirochaetia bacterium
GCGGCAGATACATGAACTTTACACATTAAAGGCGGAGGAACTTGCGGAATACGATCGCATGGGTGAACTTTCCGCCGCCAAGGTGGTCCGCCATATCAGCGCAAAGCGGGAACTTTCCCTTGCGGCCTTTGTTGCGGGTTTCGATTTTGAAGGGGTAGGGGAGACCATTATGGAGAAGGTGGCCCTCGCCGGTTTTAACACCCTGGAAAAACTCCGCGCCGCTTCCACAGAGGAAATCGCCGGTGTTTACGGTCTGGGTGAAATAACCGCCGCAACAATTGTCGCTGGTATTAAGGAATGCGCTGTGGAAATGGATCAGGTTCTTGCCGAAGGGATCATTAGTATTGCTGCGCCCCCGGCGGAAGAGGCCCAGCCCCTGCGGGGCGCTTCATTCTGTTTTACCGGGGAACTTGTTTCGATGAAGCGCGGCGAAGCCGAGGAAAAGATAAAGGCATTGGGGGCTTCCGCAAAATCTTCGGTGGTAAAGGATCTGTCATTCCTCGTGACCAACGATCCCGAATCAGGCTCTGGGAAAAACAAAAAGGCCCGTGATTTGGGAATACCGATTATTGATGAGGAACAGTTTTTTGCAATTCTTGCGGACCCGGCAAAGGCCGGGGAATACAGTAATACTGCTGCCGAAGCCGGAAAGACAGGGCAGGGGGAATTGTTCTAGATGAATTTTTCATAATGGCCAATCCCCTGGGGACAAGTCCCCTTATGCAAAAACTCATCTCCACCAATCTCCCACTGGTTCCTTATCTTGATGATATCTGTACCTCTGTAAAAGAAAAAGGCGCGCTGGTTATCCGCTCCGATCCGGGCAGCGGTAAATCCACTTTGGTCCCCCTGGCATTATTGGCAAACAGTAATACTGCGGGTAAGATCCTTATGCTGGAACCCCGCCGGGCCGCTGCCCTGAGTATCGCATCCCGCATGGCGGATCTTGCCGGGGAGCCAGGCGAGCAAGCTCGCTTGGGTGAACAGGTGGGATATGCGGTGCGGCTTGAACGGCGGGTTTCGCCGCATACCCGGATTGAGGTGATCACCGAGGGGCTCCTGGTGCGGCGGCTGCAGAACGATCCCGAACTTGCCGGGGTATCCACCATAATCTTTGATGAATTTCACGAACGTTCTGTTCATACCGATCTTTCCCTTGCCCTGGTGATGGATTTGCGCCGTATGGGATCGCCTATCAACATCGTGGTCATGTCCGCCACTATGGACGCCGCCGCGGTTGCCGCCTTCATCGGCGCATCCGCCACTGCCCTGCCCAGAGGCGCGGGAGCGGATC
>BOBW01000277.1 GCA_026002595.1 Spirochaetia bacterium
CGCTGCCCAGGGAAGAACTGCTTGCTATTGCAAATGAGATAAAGAAGTACCTGTAATCATCATCAATTATAGGCAATGCGCAGGGTCTTGATTTCAAAGGGACGGAAGGTCAGGGTGATCTCCCCCGCCCTTACCGGCGCTTTGCCTGCGGGTTCTTCCAGCAAATTGGTTTCCGTGATTTCACGGGCGCCGGGAATAGAGATTGCCGTGGTGGTATGGGACCCTTCGCACTCATACAGCCTGAGGATATACGCCTTCTGGGTATCCTCGCAGGGCTTTACGGTCTCGACGATGACGGTCGGCGCATCCACTTTTACAAGGGAAGGCTGTTCCAGAGCGCCGGGGCTTAGGAGCGGCCGGTAGTTGAAGGCATAAGCGCTCTGCACCACCGTTTCCGCGGAGAAGCCGCCCCGATGCGGCAGGAAGCCGTAGGAACATACGTGCTGACCCAGATCGCCCTTATGGTCCGGCCGGTTGCCGCCCTTGTGCAGGGAAAGACGCATCTGGCCCTCGTTGACTGAAATACCGTATTTGCAGTCATTCAGGATAGAAATCCCGTAACGGGATTCGGAAAGGTCCGTGTACTTATGGTTGCATACCTCAAATTTTGCCTTTTCAATGTCCGTGCTCCGGGAGACCGGCCGCCTGATATGGCCAAACTGAACCTCGAAGCGGGCGTCCGTGGTACGGATGGACGTATCAAAGGCCACCTTGAGGAAGCGGTGATGATCCTGCCAGTCGATGATGGTTTCAAACAGCACCAGGGGGGAATCGGCATAGAAGACCATATCCTGTTTCAGTGTCGATTTCGGGGTGAGCCGGTAGGCACTGCGGATACGGAATTCCACCGCGCCCTCGGAAACTACCGAACGCCCGATCAGGTCTGAACAGTCCCGGTACTTGCATTCAATATCACTGTCCACATCCCAGTTGTCCCAACTCAGGGGCACATCTTCGGCAATAAGGAAGGTCCCCAGGGGATAAGCCGTAGGGTTGCTTTCATCCGGCTGCCTGCAGCAGAGTTCCCGGTTTTGGGCGGTCTTGTCCACAAAGGATGCGATAGTGCCATTCTCCGCAAAGGTGATACGGGCAAAGGGCGTTTCCAGTACATTACCTGTATACCTGAAAGGACTTGCTCCTTTTTCACCGCTATCTGCGCCGCGGCCCTTGCCGCGGCTGATCACCCGGCTTGAAAAGGCATCAAGGGACAATCCCGCCACCGCGGTTTTCCGTCCCAGGGTGAGGGTCTCTACCTGCTGCTGCCGTGCGCCATCGCTCAGGATGTACTCG
>BOBW01000278.1 GCA_026002595.1 Spirochaetia bacterium
TAATCCAGCGCGGGCTCGAAACAGGATTTGGTCACACGGGTGATCCGGTTTTCGATATCAACCAGTGAATAACCCAGCGCGAGTTTTGCCGCCACAAATGCAAGGGGGTAGCCCGTGGCCTTCGACGCAAGGGCGGAACTGCGGGAGAGCCGGGCGTTCACCTCGATGATGCGGTAATCCTCGGAAGCGGGATCAAGCGCGTACTGGATGTTACATTCCCCCACGATCCCCAGATGGCGGATCACATCAATGGCGATGCGGCGGAGTTTGTGGTATTCAGAATCGGTGAGGGTCTGCGAAGGGGCAACAACGATACTTTCCCCGGTGTGGATTCCCAGCGGATCGAAATTCTCCATATTACAAACAGTGATGCAGTTGTCAAAGGCGTCCCGCACCACCTCGTATTCAATTTCCTTCCAGCCCCCCAGCCATTCCTCCACCAGTACCTGGGGTGCGTGGGAGAATGCCCTGTCGCAGCGGCGGCGGATATCACCTTCGTTGCGGCATATCCCCGAACCCGCGCCGCCCAGCGCGTAGGCCACCCGGACCATCACGGGGTAGCCGATTTCTTCAGCGGCATGTACCGCAGCATCGGTGTCGGTAACAGCAATACTGCGCGGGGACTTTGCGTTGATCTCGTTGAGCCGGTTTACAAAAAGTTCCCGGTCCTCCGTATCTTCGATGGCCTTAACCGGGGTGCCCAAAACCCGGACCCCGTTTTTGTACAATGTGCCGTCACGGTCCAACGCGACACCGCAGTTCAATGCGGTCTGCCCGCCGAAGGAAAGCAGGAGCCCGTCGGGCTTTTCCTTTTCGATAACCTGCTTGACATATTCCGGGGTCACCGGCAAAAAGTAGGTGGCATCCGCCATGCCTTCGCTGGTCTGTATCGTAGCGATGTTGGGATTTATCAGGACGGTCTTGATGCCCTCTTCCCGCAGCGCCTTGAGGGCCTGTGAACCGGAGTAATCGAATTCACCTGCCTGCCCGATTTTCAAACCGCCTGAACCGAGGACCAAAACTTTTTTCACCACTATCTTTGCCATATCAGTTTCCTTAATTCCATATTGCCGAATTGAATATTTTAACGCAAAGAACGCCAAGTAGGCGCAAAGTACGCAAAGTTATAATTACTATCTATTCTCATTTTTCTTTGCGGCCTTTGCGAAAACCTTGCGTTCTTTGCGTTTACTCTTCCTCTTCATTTTCTTTCTTTCACCTGTTCGAGAAACCTGTCAATTAAAAACTCCGTGTCCTTCGGCCCCGGCCAGCCCTCGGGG
>BOBW01000279.1 GCA_026002595.1 Spirochaetia bacterium
GGGGGCGCCCATGAGGGCGGGGCGGTGGAGCGGCTGCGGCAGGAACTGGAACGGCTCCAGATAAAGGAGATGATCGTCCAGGAATCCCTTTTGGAAGAGGACGGCCGCATTGCCGGGGCAATCCTGGACCGTCCGGCTCTGGTGGTGAACCGCTGGGCGGACTGGCTCTTCGACATGGACCGGAGCCGGAGGCGGCTGGAAAAGCAGTTCGGCCTGGCAAGCCTCAAGGGCTTCGGCATGGCAAATGACAGCCCTGAAATTCTTTCCGCCGGGGCCCTGCTCGATTACCTTGATAATACGGCGAAAAGCCTTATCCCCCATGTGCGCTCCATCACCCTTTACCAGGACAGCGAATACGTGGGCATCGACGAATCCACCCAGCGGAATCTGGAACTGACCCATAACCTCCGGGACGGGGATGTCCGCTTTTCCCTTTTGGAAGTGATGGACGAAACCCGTACCGCCATGGGCCGCCGTCTTTTAAAGTGGCGCATCCTCCATCCCCTGCGGAATATTGATGATATCAACCGGCGGCTGGACATGGTGGAAACCCTCTACCGCTCCCAGGAGCAGCTCGGCCTTTTCCGGGAATACCTGGGAAAGACCCCGGACCTGGAACGGCTCGGCGCGCGGATCGCCATGGACAAGGCCCACGGCAAGGACATGCTTGCGGTAAAGAACGCCCTTGATTCCTTCGGCAGGATTGAAGAACTTACCAGAAAATTGTCCGTGCGGTTCAGCCTCTCTTTTGAATCCGAATCCGCACGCTCCCTTACGGCCGAAGGCGGCACAATGCGGCTCATGGAGATTCGGGACCTCCTGGAGCGGGGGCTCTGCGATGAGCCTTCGATCCTTTTAACCGAGGGGAACCTTATCCGCGCCGGGTACAACGGCAAGCTGGATGAACTGCGGAAGCTCCGGGATAACGGCCGACAGTTGCTGGAGGATTACCTTGAGGAAGAGCGGAACAGCACGGGCATACCGAGCCTAAAAATCCGGTACAACCGGCTTATCGGTTATTTTTTTGAGGTGACCAAGGTACATCTTGCCAAGGTTCCCGCCCATTTTATCCGCCGCCAGGGAATTGTCGGGGGGGAGCGGTTTACCACGGACCGGCTTGCGGAACTGGAATCGGAGATCAACGGCGCTTCGGACAAAATCATCGATCTTGAAAAACAGCTCTTCCTGGAACTGCGGGAAAAGGCCAAGGGGCGCTTGAACGAGCTTGCCGCCGCCGCGCACCGGATCGCCGAGATCGACGCTGCCCAGTCC
>BOBW01000280.1 GCA_026002595.1 Spirochaetia bacterium
TGACCGGTTCTTTATCGGTCTTACGGATAAACTGCTCACCGGCTTCCAGCACCCTGTTGGCGCACCAGTCCGCCTTGTAATCATTGGTCTCCCGCGCCCGTTTAATAATCTGCGCCTGTTCGGGAAAATCGGACACAATGAACCAGGGGTCCACCGCGATGCAATGCCCCCCTACCCCGCATCCGGGCTGCAGGATTTTTACCCGCGGATGTTTATTCGCCAGTTCAATCAAATCCCATACGTTAATGCCGGACTTTTCGCAGATCATGGATAATTCATTGGCAAAGGCTATCTGTGCATCGCGGGATGCGTTTTCGGTCAGCTTGCACATTTCCGCGGTCCGGGCGTTGGTCTTGTGCAGCGTACCCTGCACAAACTGCGCGTAAAATGCCGCCGCCTTATCCGCCGATTCAGGGTTTATGCCGCCGATGACCCGGTCGTTATGTTCCAGTTCGTATAACACATTTCCCGGCAGTACCCGTTCAGGGCAATAGGCGATATAGATTTTGTTTTTTAATTCAGGCCGTTCCTTAAAGATAAGCTCCGCCATCTTTTCGGTGGTCAGTACCGGAGAGGTGGATTCAATCACAAAGAGGCTGCCTTCACGCAAACAGGGAATAACCATCCGCGTGGCGGATTCCACAAATGATATATCCGCCCGGTGATTTTGTTTGAACGGCGTGGGAACAACAATGAAGAAGGCGTCCGCTTCTTCCGGCTGTAACGCGGCTTTTAAGTTCCCGTTGGTCACCACGTTTTTTACCAAGGTATCCAAATCGGGTTCTACGATATGTATCTTTCCCTGATTGATGGTATCAACTACTTCGGGGTTTACATCAACGCCAATGATCTGAATTCCCCTGTTTGCAGCAACCGCTGCGGTAGGGAGACCGATATAACCGAGGCCCATAAAAACTGCTTTCATGATATAATATTGTTCCTATTCCGGTGGGTTACGCCTGAGTATCACAGAAAATAACTATAGATTTTTAGCCGTATGATTTCGCCAGGAAGGCAAAAAAGATTACCCGGTATACTTCCCGCAGTAATTTACTATCCGATCTGCAAGCACGAATAAGCGGTATTCGTTTTTAATTCCGATTTTAACAGCGATTCCGCTGCTCCCTCACCCCACCAGCCTGTCCGCATTCACCTTCCCCCGCACATCATACAATTCCTGGGCCGGCTTGAACCGCGAAAAACACACAAAGGACAGCCCCGTTGTCACATCGCTGTAAAAATGCTGATACTTGCGCCAGCAGTCCGCATA
>BOBW01000281.1 GCA_026002595.1 Spirochaetia bacterium
GATTTTTTTTTCATATTTTGGCAAATTTTCCATACCCCCACCCTGCCCACTTGTTATATCACTGGTTTTTCGGTAAACTGGACACTATGGAGAGCAATCCAAGGATAATTCCTAACATAAACAGGCGAATAAAGGAGGTTCGGGCCGCATTAGGTCTATCCCAAGCGAAATTTTCCTCTGTTTGCGCGCTTTCCAGTGGTTATTTGGCACGAGTTGAAACAGGCCATATAATGGTAAATGAACGGCTTATAAAACTGGTATGTTCTTCATTCAATGTAAGCGAAGCGTTTTTAAGGCATGGTGAAGGGGATATGTTTTTAGAAGATGTCCCTGATGACAAATTCAAAAATTTGAGCAATCTGGTAAAAGCCCTGCCACCCAAATACCAAGATTTTTTATTCCATATATTAGATATGCTGCTGCGGTTGAAAGATGAATAGGTATAATTTTCCCATTATGTTTGAAAAAGCGTAGAATTATGGTAGTATGAATCATCAAACATTGAGGAGCTGAAGATGAAGAAAATTATGTTGGTTTTGATGCTGCTTTTTACAGTATTCTCGGTATTTTCTCAAGATCTTGAGATACGAACAACCAAGAATGGTGAACCATTACTTGTATATGGAAATGATTATGTTTTTATGAATTGCACTAAATTGGAACCTGTTGAATTCTCTCGCAAACGTATTCAATCTATAAGGTTCTATTCTCATGATACTGATCAAGAACCTATTCCAGATTTAACTGAAATTGAAGTGATTCCCTACGCTTGTTTTGCAGATAATACAAAGTTAACATCTATTCGTATACCCAATGGTGTGAAACGTGTTGAGGCAAGAGCGTTTTATGGCTGTACTCATGTAACAGAAATTATTTTTGCTGAAGAATCTCAAGGTTATGAAGAATATGTTGGATTAGAATTTATTGGAGAATCGGCATTCAGCCGCTGTGATCTTGTTGAAATAATAAAACTCCCCAGTTCGTTAAAATATTTAACACTTAGCGCTTTTAATGGTAGTGAGGGGTTCTATCCTAAAAAAATATGGATAGGTAACAATGTAGAAATAGACATTGAATTTTATGGTTCAAATGGTTTTTCTAGAGCTTATGAAACTAACCATCGTCGGGCTGGTTGGTATGAATTTAATAATACTGTATTACCACATGGAAATGGTGCGCCCGAATGGGCTGACTGGATATATCTTGGAGAATAATTAAACCACTTTTAAATCTGCCATAAAGATAATATTATGGCAGATAATTCA
>BOBW01000282.1 GCA_026002595.1 Spirochaetia bacterium
CCAAAGGCCTGCTGCGCCAAAAACACCAGAATGTTCGCTCCGATGATGTAGAATATTATGCCGTCATAACGGTAATGAAAGGGCCGTTGCAACCCGTTTCCCCCGCGCCTTATGGGATTCATGACAGATAGTCCCGCATCCGCTTGAGTCCCGCTTCGGCATTGCCCTGGGGGAAATATTCGAGTCCCACATAACCCTGATATCCTGCGGCGTCCAGGGCTTTTAAAATTTCCCGGTAATTCAATTCACCCGTATCAAGCTCGTGCCTGCCGGGGGTTCCCGCCGAATGGATATGGGCTATCTGCGGAATATGGCCGGAAAACCGGCGGATAATATCCCCCTCGGTAATCTGCTGATGGTAAATATCAAAGAGAAGCTTGATGCCGCCGTTCCGGGAATCGCCTATTCCCGCAGTAAGACTGCCGGAGGGTTCAACGGGGATTCCACTGGAATTTCCCCCGGAGGGTCCGGCGGATATGCCTGCTTCTTCGAGAATCTCAAAACCCTCATCGGAAAATTCAAGATAAGTGCCGATATGATCGACGCGGCCGTTCAGGGGTTCTATCGCCAGGGTGACGCCGCTTCCTTCGAGCAGGGGCGCCGCCGCCTGAATTCCCGCAACAACGGATTTATGCTGAAAAGCCCGCACCGCGCCGGTATCGCTGCCCACCTGGGAAATCAGTACCTTGGCGCCTAATTTTCCCGCAGCCTTGATGGATTCTTTTAAGCCTTCCAGATAAGCTCCCCGCTGGCCGGGAGCGGTAAGGGGGATGAAGCGGGTGCAGAAGGCCGCGCAGTTGAGCCCCAGGGCATCCGCCTTTTTGGCAAGGGCGTCGATGTCCCGGTCCCACCAGCCCCAAAATTCGTAGGCCGAAAAACCCGCGGCCTTGACCTTTTCGAGGGCGGTTTCCTGATCGAGCCCCTTGAACACCGAATCAATACATACTGAAAATTTCACGGCGGCCTCCCTTAAGGCTGCGGCAGACCTGCGGCCTGCGGCCTATTGAGCATATTCTGCAGCAAAAACCGGTATTCCTCAATACTTACCGCATGGACCAACTTGTTCCGCAGTTCGGCCCCCCCGGCCATGCCGGGCCGGGTTCCTTTGGAACCCTTGGTGTAGGCGCAGAAATGTTTCCGTATTTCAAGGCAGGCCGGTTTTTCCCCAATGTCGGCGGCAAGCCGTTCCAGGTGACGGAACCCCGCGGCGATCCGCTGGGCCGCATCGGGCGGTTCATAGGAACCGGTGGTAAGAAAGG
>BOBW01000283.1 GCA_026002595.1 Spirochaetia bacterium
TCCAAGGTGATTCAGGATCTGCTTCCCGGCAAGGTGAAGAGTTCCGCCGAGGTTTCCCTTCGCTTCGTGCTTGCTAATCCCTTTGGGAACATGAATTCCTTCGGCCTTGGGGAAGTTCCCCTGGCGGTTTTATTGGCGGGCAACGCCGGCAGCGGAGATGAACGGCTGCTCATGGTCTACAAAAACGGCCGCCTCGAAATAACCGGTCCCGCAGGGGAAGAAGGGCGCTCCCTGCCTCCCCTTCCCGCGCCAGTACTGGCGGCGGCATGCCGGAAACAGCTTACGACGCAAGGGGAATGGTTTGCGGCGGCGGTCCTGAGCGACGGCCGGACGCTGGGTTTCTCCGCCGATACCGGTGAAGTCCTCTGGACCGGGGAAAGCCATATCAGCGCTGCGGCCGGGAAGGCCATGGCGGCGGATACCGCTCCGGGAATGGCCCAGGTAAACCTCCGGCTTGACGAACGGGGCATTTATGTCCTTTCCCGGACCGGGGCCTCAGGATTTGCCGCCGATGGCCGTCGGCTCTGGCTCATGCAGATTGAAAGGGCAGCGGCCATCCCCGCATTCGGGGACGACGGCATCCTCTACTCCGGGGGCAGCGACTGGCTCCTCTATGCCTACAGGATGGAAGAACCGGTTCGAGAGCGGCAGTCCCTGTACGGCCCGGCCCCGGATGGGAACTATGGTATAGCACGGGGAAGCGTTGATCCCGAAGGGAATTATCCGGGCGGATTTGATGAAAAAGCCATGGACACCCGCTTCACCTTGATAAGCAGGGCAATCGCCGATGGTGAAATAGGGCAAAACGAGAGCGCCTATACGAAATACCTCATGGAAATCCTCAAGAATGCACTCCCCCGCCCCGGCATTTCCGCTTTATATCCCCAGATTGATATCCGCCGCCGCATCGAGGCGCTGAAACTCCTTTCTTGCTTCGCTTCCCCGGAGATCATCCCCTTCATCTCTGATGTTTTTACCCGGGACAGCGAACCCCTGATAAAAGCCGTTGCCGCCGAGGCACTGGGCAGCATCGGCGTTGACCCCGAGGGCATCGCCCTGCGGGCCTTCAGCGCCGCCGTCTTCCCCCCCGGCGCGCTCCGTGATGAACAGGCCCTCCTTGGAATAGCCGCCGCCTCAGGCGCCCTCTGCCGCTTCTCCGGCCCCCCCCTGGCCGAGACCGGTGTAAAGATACTGAGCAGCCTGACCGGCCGGGAACGGCCCACGGCGGTCAGGCTGCGGGCGGAACGGGAACTGAGA
>BOBW01000284.1 GCA_026002595.1 Spirochaetia bacterium
GCGGGTTAAATCAATATATGTTTTTCAGCCTATCAAAAAGAGGATTTTTTCCGTTAAGTGGGAAAAAATCATAATTTTATGATTTTTCTTGACTTAACTGTCATTTTTCGATAACCTTGACTCATGGAACGGAGAATTTTTTCCGCCCTTGGGGCATGGAAAACCAAACAGGGCCGGCAGCCCCTTATCGTGGAGGGCGCCCGGCAGGTGGGAAAGACCTGGCTGGTACAGGAATTCGGCCGCAGGGAATTCCAAAACGTCATCTATATCGACTTTGAAAAAAACAGGCGCATAGGGTCCTTTTTTGAGGAGGACATAAGGCCTGAAAAAATCCTGCGGTATTTGGAGGGCGAATTCGGGGAAGCCATCATCCCCGGCAGGACCCTGCTTTTTTTTGATGAAATCCAGGCCTGTGAACGGGCGCTCACGTCCCTCAAATATTTTTGCGATGAAGCCCCTGAGATACCGATCATTGCCGCCGGTTCCCTCCTGGGGGTCGCCCTTAACCGGGAGCAGTATTCATTCCCCGTAGGCAAGGTAGAAACCCTGCGCCTCTTGCCCCTGGATTTTGAGGAATTTCTCTGGGCCCTGGGGAAACAATGGCTCTGCACCGAAATCCGCCTTTCCTGCGAACAGGATAAAAAAATGCCCCTTGCCTTACACAACGAACTTTTGGAATTGTATAAACTATTTCTGATAATCGGGGGAATGCCCAAGGTTGTCAGTGTTTATGCGGAGGAACAAAGGTTAGTGAATGTTGCGGTGATTCAGAATGAAATCATGAATAATTATATTGCCGACATGGCAAAGTACGCTTCCCCGCAGGAGAGTGTCAAGATCAGGGCCTGCTATAATTCTATCCCGAATCAGCTTGCCAAGGACAATAAAAAGTTTCAGTACAAGGTGGTGAAGTCCGGGGGAAGCGCGGCTATTTTCGGCGCATCAATAGAATGGCTCAACTTCGCCGGAGTGGTGCTTAAGTGCGATAAATTAACCAATCCCCGGCTCCCCCTGGCGGTTCATACCGAGCCGGGAAGCTTTAAGCTCTACATGGCCGATGTGGGGATGCTCACCATGAAGGCCGCCCTTCCCCAGGGGATGATCCTTTCCAATCTGGAAATAGACAATACCTTTCTGGGCGCCCTTGCGGAAAATTATGCTGCGGTAAGTTTGAACGCCCTGGGGTACCCTGGGGTTAAAACCCCTTTATACTATTGGCAGTCCGACAATACCGCCGAAGTTGAT
>BOBW01000285.1 GCA_026002595.1 Spirochaetia bacterium
TTCAGACATTTTAAATATTCAAGTAAAGGGATTGATGTTTCCTCATTCTATCTCTTGTTGTATGGCTATATTCTTTATCCATAAATTAGCAAACTCCGTATGCTCATTTTGTAATGTGTCATCACAAGTAATATTCTTGCCGTCAATCCTAACAGAAAATTCCTCAATCCCCAAGTAATCATTTCTGAAATAGATAGGTGAATATTCACCAGTTGTATTTTTGTAAAACACCATTTCCGGGTCTCTCATCAAGTCGCCGTTTTGTTCCCCATAGTGGCAAATTGATAGCTGGTTTTTCTCTATGATTTCAATAGACAATGGAGTATAGATATTGGGCGCATTATCCAATTTATAATGATTCTCATCAGTGGCGGCAAGTTCCCATAATTTGTTTAGAATGTTCTGTGAATGCTGGTTTACATTTTTCATTTAGTACCTTCCTTAATTTAAATATAGCGTGTATTTTTATATTTGTACACTTAATTATTCTTTGGCCTCAAATGTTCTGCAATATGTAAATTATACTTCTTTTCAACATCCTTTACCCATTCCGGCGGATTATTATAATCTGATAATGATTTGATATACCCCTGTAGTTTAGGCAAAAGTTCAAGATTAGGAATTTCACCGCCATACAGATTTAATCTTCTTTGCGCTTCAAAAATATCGGTTCTAAGTTTTGTATCTAGCACAACATTTTCAACACCGCCACCATAAACATTTAACCATGCTAATAATTGGCAGCAATGATCATCGGTCAAGATTCTAATTCCGGCACTTTCGGCAGTCCTGTATAATTGTTCTAATAGGTTATCCAGCATGATCGGCTTCTTTTAGATTTTGCTGCACCGCCAAACTCCGTATCCATAATTCCGCCATTGGCACTTGATCTGCTTGTAATTTTTCATCATATTTTATGGTTGTTCCGGTAATCGTGATTGCCAATATCTCTTTTCCAACATAATCGGCTCTGAAACAAATAGGATACCAATGTTGATCATCACCCCGCAAAAAAACCATTTCAGGGTCTCTCATTAGGCCACCGTGCATTTTTCCATAATGGCAAAGAGAGAGTTGATCCTGCTTAATTCTCTCAATAACTAAAGGCGTAAATATTCCATGGGCATTATCCAATTTACAATATCCGTCATTAGCGGCTGCAAGTTCCCATAGTTTGTTTAGAATTTTTATTGAATACTGATTTACAGTTATCATTTATTATTATTTCTTATTATAATATAG
>BOBW01000286.1 GCA_026002595.1 Spirochaetia bacterium
TCCAGAGTAAGGACTATGTGAACAAGGGCCGCGCCGAAGGTTTGAAGGAAGAGCTGGTGAAAAACCCGGACCTCAAGGCGATCATCGCAACGCCCAAGTGAGCAATTAATAAAGGGTGAGTAATGGCTGAAAAAGAAATAGAGCTCCTGTGTATCGGCAACGCCATGGTTGATGTTTTTGCCAAAGGTGATGATGACCTTGCCCTACGTTACGGCATCACCGAGCCGGTGCAGCATATTGAATACGAACGGCTCCGGGAACTCATTGCCGGCCTGCCGAAGCACAGCGCGTTCTCCGGGGGCGGCGCGGCCAATGCCGCAAAGATCGCGGGCTTCCTGGGGGTGAACACGGGCCTTATCGGCGCCGTGGGGGCGAGCAGTGATCCTACCAACCGCACCGGCCCCCTGGACCGCATGGGCGCTCTCTTTGAAGCGGACCTTGCCGCCGCCGGGGTACAAACGTATCTCTTTAAGCGGCAGCTCCCCACAGGTCTCTGTCTGATGCTTGAGATCGCCAAGGGAAAAACCCGTGCCGCGGCAGCTCCCTCTGCGGCGCTGGAACTTACGGCGGATGATATTGACGAGGCCGCCGTCAAAAGGGCTCAGGCGATTGTGCTGGACGGCTTTATGATGGACCGGCAGGATCTGGTGCGCCGCATCCTGGACATGGCGGCCCGGAACGGGACTGCGGTTGCCCTGGATGTGAGCTCCGCCAAGCTTGCGGGGGCCAAGGCCCTGGAACTCGCCACCTACAGCCGGCTCTACCCCCTCATCTTATTCATGAATGAAGATGAGGCGAAGACCTTCTATCAGGTGATAAGCAAACAGGACAGCCTGAACCCTGCGGCGGAGGATGATGACGAGAACGAAATCCTGAGCGAGGATATGTACGACTTTTTCAAGGGCTTTACCGCCAACGAACTTTTCCCCATTGTGGCGGTAAAGCTGGGCAGACGGGGAGCGGTGGTCTTTGCAGGGGGCGCCATCCACCGGGCGGAAACCATCCCCATCATCCCCCTTGACACCACCGGCGCCGGGGACGCCTTCTGCGGCGCCTTCCTTTCAGCCTGGATCCGCAATAAATCCCTTGCCGAATGCGCAAGCCTGGGCAACCGGGTTGCCCGTGAAGTGCTGAACGTAAGGGGCACCGGGATTAACGGCAAAAAGCTTAAGAACTTCGCGAAGCAGCTGCGGAAATAAGGCCGGCTCTCTTACTCCACGGCCAGCATGTCAGACATATGT
>BOBW01000287.1 GCA_026002595.1 Spirochaetia bacterium
ATCAAAGGCATTTTCTCCATGCTTTGCCCAAATAATTTCTCTCATTTTATTTTCCACCCAATGTTTTTTCAAAACGTTTTTTTGCATTTTCATGGGTTACAACATTACCATTTTTTAAATCAATTTCCCTATAAACTACGAAGAGGAATTTAAATTCGCCAAACCCTGGGAATACCGGGTCGGAGGCCATGCGGCAATTTTTTCCTGCGAGATGGGGGATGAAAAGACCGACGGCAATTTCGATCAATTTGCCGCCAGGTTTAAAAATGCCGCAATAACAGGGGATACCTTTGCGTTTACCTACACTTCGCCCTCGCTGGGCAAACTGTCCTTTGGGTGGAACGAAGACCTGAAGGTCAACGGCGAAGAAATTTCCTTCCGCAATTACAAGCGTTATGACAATCCCTACTGCGACACGGAATTCGGGGAGAAAAGCTACCGGATTCACTGCGGCGGCGAAGAAGTGAAGCTGGAATTTTAAGGAGTAATTATGGCCGCACAGTTTCAATACAACGAATATTTCTCCGGCGTGTATCACATAAGCGATGTAATGGGTGTGCAGTTTACGCTTATCGTTTTAAAAGACCGCGCCCTTCTTTTTGACACCGGTTACGGCATCCTGGACCCAAAACCCTTTGTTGCGGAATTGCTTAAAAAGCATAACCTTGATTTGAGCAGCCTCTCGGTAATTCTGAGCCATGCCCATCATGATCACATCCTCGGCGCCCGGTGGTTTGATCATTTCTTTCTTCATCAAAATGATTTTGCCGCCATGGATGTTTATACCCAATATAAATACCGCAGCAAGGTTTATGAAAAAGCGGTAAACAGTAATGCTGTGCCTGCGGATTTTGACGAAGAGGCTTTTTATAAAGACGAGTACCGCAGTAAGGCGTCAAAGGATATACCATCTTTTGCGGGCATTGATATTCTCCACGTGCCGGGCCATACCCCCGGTTCCCTGCAGGTGTATATTCCCCAGTACAGGCTCCTTCTTACCGCCGATAACTGGAACCCGACCACCTGGCTTTTTTTTGCCGAAGCGATTCCCGTATATGAGTACGCGGAAAACATGAAAAAACTTTTGTCCATTGATTTCTCGCATGTTCTCTGTTCCCATTCGCCGGCACTTATAAGCGGGGAACGGCTGCGGAAGTACATCAACGGCTTGACGCCGGAAACCTTTGCCTCCGCGGTAAAAGCCGAAACCCCCTATCCTGAATTTGATGTACTGCTC
>BOBW01000288.1 GCA_026002595.1 Spirochaetia bacterium
AATTTCCCGGTTTTCAATATACCCTACGCAGGAACAAAATTATTCTGGTACTGCCCTTGAGTTCCTTCAGGATTTATTTAGATCAACTGTTCCTTCCCATAAGCCGCAAATTCAACAAAGGGCCTCAATTCTTGAAAGAGAAAAGGCACTTCCTGTGACCGCAAAAGAACAGCTTGATTTGATATATTCTTTTTTCGGTTTTTCATGTACCGACCTTTCAAAAATCCTGCATGTTTCCCGCCCTGCAATTTACGCATGGATTGATGCAACAGAACCTAAAATTGAAAACGCCGAAAGAATAAAATATTTAGCTCAACTCGCATTTGATATAGCCCCTGAGCCATATTGTCCTATGTTTTATATTTTCGTTAATCGCCCTGTTGAACATAACGAAAAAAGTCTGCTTGAGTATCTCATTGATGATAATCAGTCCAGGGAATTTATTTCAGCTTTGGCAAAGACAGTTTACCAAATGTCAGTTGAACGCAGGAAAAGGATAGAAGATGTTCCCAAGGCAAAGCACGGCAGCAAGTCAGGAATTTATGATTCTTTTCTGGATTACTAATTGAGGCAGTTAAGCATTGGCAAATTCAACTGAGGATTTAACCATAAAAGGCTTTCACCAAGGATCGCTCATTTCTGATGAAGCTACAATTGAAGCAATTCTCAAGTCCGCCGGTAAGAACCTGGATCTGCCATTAACAAAACCCAAGCTGCTTTTTGTTCTCACTCAGGATTGCGATATCCTTCAGGATTCTGAAAAAGAACCATATATTGATTTTCTTGCAAGCGATTATGCCACTGATAAAGATGGTAATTTATTCAAGGGCAAAAACCCCAGATATTTACAGATAGAACTTCTGGGAAAGGTAATACAATTCCAGATACACGATTGTTTTCGAATCCGAAAAGAAATAGTGGCTAAATTAGATATTCATTTCTCGACCAGTTCATTTTCTACAGAAGCCGTCAGATTGATTATCCGGTGGGTTGCAAGACGTTTTACTCGCGCCGCATTTCCTGACTCATTTAATCTCCGTTTAAAAGGAATTGAAAGGCTTACAAAGAATGGATTGTTGGAATTTGTTTCATTAGTTTATGTGGATGTCTGTGATGACGAACTACCTGATGATATTGATTATTATGTCAGTATGATCATAGGAGTTTCTCATAACGAATTTTCTTCAACCTGGAAATCTATCGAGGGATTTTTCGGAAAAGAACTAATCTTCAAG
>BOBW01000289.1 GCA_026002595.1 Spirochaetia bacterium
GCATCATGGTGACGGTGGGCAGGAGATGGGGAAAGTCGATGTGAATGACCTTCTGGAACTTCGTCGCCCCGTCAATGGTGGCGGCCTCGTAAAGTTCCTGATCCACACCCGCCAGGGCGGCGATATACAGAATCGACCCCCAGCCCGCCCCCTGCCAGATTCCGGAAATGATAAACACCGGCCGGAACCAGGCCGCCTCGTTCAAAAAGAAAATCGCCTCTCCCCCCATGGCGATGATGGCCTTGTTGATAATGCCGCCCGCGGGGGAGAGGTAGATATAGATCATCCCGGCCAAAACTACAGTGGAAATAAAATGGGGCATATAAACCACGGTTTGGGTGATTTTTTTGAACTGCCGGTTCCGCAGGTTGTTTATCAGAATGGCAAGGATGACGGGAATTGGAAAGCCGAAAAGGAGGCCGTAGAGGTTCAGCAAAAAAGTATTGATGATCAACCGGGAACTGTAGTGGGTTTGAAAGAAAGTGCTGAAATGCTTAAGCCCTACCCAGGCGCTCCCGGTGATCCCCTCCACGGCTTTGTAATTCCTGAAGGCGATCTGTACACCGAACATCGGCAGGTAGTTAAAGATGATCATGTAGGCAAGAGCCGGCAGGACCAGCAGATAGAGCTGCCAGTTGTGGCGGATGCTTTTATCGGGGGAAAGCCTTTTCATAGGGAAAGTATCCCCTGGAATTGACCGGAAAGGAATTGCTAATATCATCGGATATATTGCAAAAATCCCGATCCGGCAGTATACTGCCCCTATGGTACACGATAAGATTCTGGAATCCGACTATATCTATATCTATCATACGGAAAGCGTTGATGAAAAAGTCATGCGCGGCGGTATTCACGCCCACCCGGAATGCGAGATACTCTATTTTATCCGCGGTGATATTACCTTTCTGTCGGAAAACCAGGTGTATTATCCCGTTCCGGAAAGCCTTATGCTTTTTCCCCCGAACATGTCCCACGGCTGGAAGACTGAATTCAGTGATTCATTATTCCGCCGCATATCAATCCACTTTCTGCCTGAATATCTGGACGTAAGCGAGCGGCTTATGTTTATGGATCTGTTCCGGGCGGTTCGTTACTTTCCGATACCGGCGCCGGTAAATATCAACTTCTTTATCCAATCCATGCTTATGTGTGAAAAAATGGAAAACCCCTTACGAACCTTATCATATAAAAACCGGCTGATAGGGCTGCTTTCGGAGAT
>BOBW01000290.1 GCA_026002595.1 Spirochaetia bacterium
CTTCTTGCTGTTGTGATTTATGGAAATTTCATAAGTTATAATAAATACCATAAACATGAAAACATTGTTATCATGCTATTTTCAATATTTATGTATCATGATATAGGTTATTTATATAAATCAACAACTTTACCCGAATTAAAAATAAGTAAAACATTGGAAAATTTGTTTCTTTGTGTTGATGAAACAAATACACAACAATTATTAAGAATGCTCTGTCTTGAAAGCGAATTACAACAATTTGAAAATGGGGAAATCATTAAAAGTATTACTGAAGAGATAAGAAAAAGTACTGATATAAAAAATATTTGGAATTCATCTTTCACAAGTATAGATAGGGAGTTCATGTTGCGTACAATAAATTCTCCTTCTTTGCCGGATAATTATCAAGATCATCATTCTTATGGTAGTGCAATAATTTTAGATAGGATTTTGCGAACAAAAAATATAATTAGGGAATATTATGGCAAACAATTTAGACTTGATTCTCCTGATATAATTAATTATTCTGCTGCCCTGAGCGCGGATTCTAAAACAATTTGGTTTAAAGATGTTATTAAGCCTATTTTTCTTCATGGTTTCAAAGCAATGAATCCTCAATTAATATTGGGCGATAATTTTCTTTCTGTTTATTTAATGATAGTAGACGAGCTTCAGACCTATGGTCGATCCCTTTATGAAGATCATAAGCATGAACTCATTAACCCAAGAGATATTGGATTCCATTGGGACGCAAATGGGAAACTACAACTTGATATTGTTAATACTAATCCAGTCATTTTAGCAAAATGTCAGGATCATACCAAAGCAAAAGTCCTTGGCGAACTTGGCAAAAAGATAGACGTGGGTTCGCTTTCAATACTAATATAAAGGGGAAATACCTAAGTGCCGGAGCTCAGCAGGCTTTTAAAAATTATCATTCAGATGTACTTTGATGATACCGGAAAGCATCATAAGCCACATAGTATTCGTCAATTACTGTTGCGAATATATAGTCCCGTCTGACCGTTGTGACCGGGAATCAGATTACGAGACTGTATGGGCCTTCTTTGAGGGGAAGTATGGAAAAACTTAAAAAGTATCTGTTTTGGCTACAGGTGCTGCTACGCCGGCCTTTTCCGGCAAACTACGATAATCCCAATCGAAACGTTTGTATGTACTAATGATTTCATAGGTAATGTCATATTCATCGACAACACGAATATCAAAATTTACACC
>BOBW01000291.1 GCA_026002595.1 Spirochaetia bacterium
TCCTTGTCCGCAAGGGTGCGGCGGGCGGTTTCCTTGAGGTCCTCTGTTGTAAGGGGCTTGAGCTGGAAGACCCGGCTCCGGCTGACCAGGGCCCGGTTTACCTCGAAAAAGGGATTTTCCGTGGTGGCACCCACGAGGATCACCGTGCCGTTTTCCACCCAGGGGAGGAGGGCGTCCTGCTGGGCCTTGTTCCAGCGGTGGACTTCATCCACAAAGAGGATGGTCCGCTTGCCGTAGAGCCTGCGCCGTTCATCCGAGCGGTCGATGGCTTCCCGGATATCCTTGATGCCGGACAGCACCGCGTTGAGGCTTTCAAAGGCCGCCCGGGTGGTATTGGCGATAACCCGGGCCAAACTGGTTTTGCCCGTGCCCGGAGGTCCGTAAAAGATGATTGAAGAGAGCCGGTCCGCCTGTATGGCCCGGCGCAGGAGCCTGCCCGGCCCCACGATGTGGTCCTGGCCGATAATGTCTTCCAGGGTCCGGGGGCGCATCCGGTCCGCCAAAGGCCGCGAATCCCCGGCGCCGCCCGGAGCCTGCGCGCCCTGGGCGGTAAAAAGATCGCTCATATTAGGGTAAATACCCTATTCTTCGGCATTCCACTGATTATTCCGGTATGACCAAACCCCGCCGCTATTAAGCGCTTTTTGTGAATTACTGACCCCCCTGCCGGTTCCCTGAATACCCGCAAAAAGGGTCATTGCAGTATCAACAGTAGAAGGGGCCTGGAAGAGATGATTTACCGGATGTGTCCCAAGGGTATTGTCATAACGATCCCTGTTATCAACACTGGAAGGAGCCACACTTCCCGGTACCCGAAGGGCTGGGTCTCCATCTATCTTTCCGTTGCTACTGTCTAATTTGATTTCCCGGTATCCGTAAATAGTAGAGGTAGAGCCGTTGCTTGGCTGAATCCCCAGCAGAAGCAGCTTGTTGCCGGAGCTGTTACCCCAGAGGGCAATGGCCCCGGTCATGCGCTGGCCGGTGGAATATGGCGTAAAAGTATAGGGAGCGGAAGTGGTACTATCGCCTATTAATATATTTCCATTCCGGGAAACTCCAATAATATCACCGCCTACGTCTATAAGTCCCTTGATTTCGCCTCCAGTATTGGGCAGAGGCGGCCCTGTTATTCCTGCCGGAGGCAATGCAATTATATTGGGAATATGATAGATACCGGTCCCATTTGTGGAGATGTAATAATTTTGGTTGGTGGTTGC
>BOBW01000292.1 GCA_026002595.1 Spirochaetia bacterium
AACTCCTGGCCCCTTTTCTGAGGGACCAGATGGCCTTCCTTGAGGCGTGGCCGGCTTTTCATATCACGGCGGACATCAGGGCCAAACTCCTTAAGATAAGTCCGGCGACCATCGACCGGGCCCTGAAAGAAGACCGAAAGAGGTTGGCCCCCCGGGGGATCAGCGGGACGAAACCGGGGAATCTGCTGAAAAAGCATATTCAGGTCAGGACCCATTACCCCTGGGATGACTGCAAACCGGGATTTTTCGAGGTGGACACGGTCGGACTTTAGTCCGCCATCATTGCGGAGACCGGGACGCGGGCGAGTTTTGTCTTACTCTGACCGCCACTGATGTCGCTTCCGGCTGGGTTGAACTCTTCGCGCTGCTCAATAAGGCTCAAAAGTGGACTTTTGAGGGGCTCACCGCGCTCCCCCAACTCCTCCCGTTCCCCCTTCTGGGCATCGACTCGGCAACGAAGTTGCCGCGCGACAATGGCGGCGAATTTATTAACCGCACCCTCCTCGCCTGGTGTAATGCCAACCGTATCACCTTTACCCGTTCCCGCCCTTACAAGAAAAACGATAACTGCTTCGTCGAGCAGAAAAACTTTAAGTGCGTCAGGGAATACTCAGGCTATGCCCGCCTCGACACTCCCTCCGAGCGGGAGGCCCTCGCTCGCGTCTACCGCTCCCTCTGCCCGCTCTTGAATTATTTCCTTCCCACTATCAAACTGATTACCAAGACTCGGGTCGGATCCAAAGTCCGCAAGGTGTATGACAAACCCATGAGCCCCTACCAACGGCTCTTGCTGTCAGCCGACTTCCCGGATACGGTCAAGGCTGAACTGACCCGGCGTTACCAACGCTACAACCCGGTCACCCTCCAGCAGGAGGTCCACCAGGCGGTTGAGGCACTGGCCGAACTCAACCGTCAGAAAACGCTCATCCGGCAACAGCCCCTCGCCGCTGCTGCCCTTGAGGATTTCTAACCATGGTTAGAATTTAATTATGAGGCATCCAGTCTCTACGGTTAGATTTTATTTTGAGGCATTACGGTGTAGACCCGATTGCCATTTTTTGATATTTTTTTTCAAAACAGTTTAAAATTGCACATAACGTGAAAGGTTTGCGACGTTTTTTGCGGCGCGATAAAGGAACGCGAAGCGTTCCAGCGCCGCAAAAAATGTGGGTGGAGTGAGGCGTGGGAGCCTTTAGGCGACCTAGCCGAACGGAAC
>BOBW01000293.1 GCA_026002595.1 Spirochaetia bacterium
GGCCTTGTCCGTAATCTGCGCAATATCAAGGCTGAAACCGGTGCCCTGAACCGGGGAAAACTGGACGCCCTTGGGACCCTTGAGGGGGGGCAAGGCAGTATAGTTATAGGCCCGCTTATCTGCCGTATCGTTATTTAATCCCACATAGGACCACCAGCCCTGCTCGGAACCGACCCCGATAATGGCGGCATCCGGATTGGTCCCGATCTGTTTGGCCTGATCCGCATTCTGTGTAAAAGAAGCCCGGTCAATCAGGCCCTCGCTCACCAGTTTCGCCACATAGCGCAGCCCTTCCCGGAAATCCTCGGTATTGGCCACAAAAATTACCTTTCCATTTTCCATGGCCAGGTAGTTACCAGGATTAAAGTACACAAAGGAATTGAGGAGAAAAGTATACGGAGCGCTTCTAAAAGAAGAAGATGAATAATACCCCATCATGGGGATTTCATCCGCCTTGCCGTTGCCGTTGGGGTCCCGGGTTTTGAAGGCCCGGAGGACATTATAGTAATCCTCAGTGGTGGCAGGGACCGCCAGATTCAGCTTTTTAAGCCATTCCTCGTTGATCCAGGCTTTCATGTTGTAGAAGGTGTGGAAGGCCTGATTGATGGTGGGAAGGCCGTAGATGTTCCCGTCGGGCATTACCATGGCCGAGGAAAGGCCCTCGATCCCGTCGGCCGCCGCCTTGAAGTGATAGCTGTACTGGTTGATGAAATCGTTGAGGGGGATGAAAATTCCCTGGCTGCCGTAGCTTAACGCGTCAGCGCCAATACCGGCGCTCATGATGATGTCAGGATATTCCCCCGAGGCGATAAGCAGATTGGCAGCTGCCCGGGTATTTTCGGAAGGCAATTGGATATAGTTGACATGAACATTGGTATAGCTCTCGTACCACTGGGCTGCCTGATTTTTGTTGAGGTCGGAAATATAGGGCGGTTTGGGGATTAGCACCGTGAGTTCCGCCTTGGATGCGGTCAGGGGAAACTGTCCCAACGCGGCGCTTACCGCGGTCTGCCCGGCGGCGGCGGATGACTGCGCGCTCTTGCCTCCGGCAAAAAGGGGTGAGAAGATCGCCAGTCCCAGGGCGATCACCAGAAAAATCGTTCTTCTTTTCATCTTGTACTCCTAAAAATATAAAAACCGGGGCCTCTGCCGCTTATGCGGCCGAGGCCCCGGATGTTCACTACTTCTTTCCGTATTGCCGGTCGTAGG
>BOBW01000294.1 GCA_026002595.1 Spirochaetia bacterium
ATTTCAGCGCTCTGTTACGGTCCCGCTCCCTTGCCAAGGGCTATCTTGCCCTGGTTGAGGGGGTGATCGAAAAAGAAGGGGTTTGGGAGGATGAACTTGTCCGGGATCATGATCAACAAAAGACCCTTAGTTTTATCAATCCCCATCCCCAAAGCGCATGCGGCCAAACAAAAGGGTGCCCCGCCGGGGCGCAACACGCCCGGACCCGGTTTAAGCCTCTGCGGATAAAACCGCCTTACACCCTTTTGCAGCTGGAACCGGACACCGGGCGCACCCACCAGATCCGCGCCCAGGCCGCCGCCCATGGCCATCCCCTTGCGGCGGACCGGAAATACGGCAGCCGTCAAAGCGGGGAATTATTGCTCCACGCATGGTTTCTGGAATCACCGGCGAACACTGCAACCGATCCCTGCCTGCCCCGGCGCATCGAAGCGCCGCTGCCGGAAAGGTTCCGCGATAAGATACGGGAGATTTGGGGGGAAGGGGTTCCGTAGGCCGTAATGCCTCATAATAAAATCTAACCCAAAGGGTTGGCTACACTTGACAATGTAGATATTTTCATCTATACTTTTTTTACAGTCCCAGGGGGAAAATATGAAATTCACCTGGGATAAGCGGAAAAACAAGGCCAATATCAAAAAGCATAAGGTTAGCTTTGAACAGGCGGTCCTTGTTTTTAATGATGAAATGCTTTGGGACCAGTATGATACCAGGCATAGCGTAAACGAGGACCGGCATATTCTCATCGGTAATGCAGCTGGCCGTATTCTGTATGTGGCCGCAACAGAAACGGCCCCGGATACCACAAGGATTATATCAGCCAGGCCTGCAAAAAATGGGAAAAGGAGGATTATTATGGCAATGGTAACTTATACTTTGGAAACCGTTCCAAAACCCACTAAGGAAGATTGGGAACGGCTGGACAGTATTAAGGATGAAGACATCGATTGTTCGGATATGCCTGAAGTAACGGATTTTTCAGGCTTTCATCTCTGGAAAGACCGGGATTTGTACCGGCCGGTTAAGGTTCCGGTTAACTGCAAGCTGGACGCGGATGTGGTGGCATGGCTTAAAAAGACCGGAAAGGGCTATCAAACCCGGATGAACGCTATTTTACGGGAAGCAATGCTCCATTCACTTTAGTTATCCTAAAAATTCCTCCAACTCCCGGCGAATCCGGTTGACCGGGTCATCGCGGCCCATATTAA
>BOBW01000295.1 GCA_026002595.1 Spirochaetia bacterium
GGCTTTTGGAAAAGGCAAAGGGGCCTGCGGAACTGATGGGCAAGGCGGGCGACTTCTTCCTCCGCCATGCCCATCAGTTCCGCAGGCCCCTTTGCCTTTTCCAAAAGCCGCCTTGAAGTGAGTAAGGTCACCTCATCCTTGGTACGTAAACTTAGAATCGTGGAGACCAGTACCGCCCAAGCGTCCCGGTGGTACTTTTCCGCCACGGTGGTCACCGAAGGGTCCTCCAGGTTTGTCCGCCAGGATTCCAGGGCGGTGAGGATTTTGTCCCAGGCAATCTGGCGCCCGGCGCCTTTTTTTTCGCTCAATTCGGCCTCCAATTGGTGTCAGGCACCGTTTTTTCCAATAAGCAGACTGCTTCGGCGTCTACGGCTGCGCCTTCGCCGATGGGACCCAGCCCCTCGGCGGTTTTGCCTTTTACAAAGATCGCTTTGGGGCTGACTTCCAGAACAGCGGCAAGGGCGGCGCGGATTTGATCCCGGTAGGGGATGATTTTGGGGCGTTCGCAGGTGATTACACAGTCCAGATTCACCAAATGCCAGCCCTGTTCTTTGACTTTCCCAAAGGCGATTCGCAAAAGTTCCATGGAATCCGCGTCTTTCCACTTTGGGTCAGAGGGGGGGAAAAGGACGCCGATGTCCCCCAGAGCGGCGGCGCCCAAAACAGCATCGATTACCGCGTAGGCCAGCACATCCCCATCGGAATGGCCCAGTTCCCCCCGGTCGGACGCAAGCTCCACCCCCGCCAGGAGGAAGAGCCGTCCCGGAAGTAAGGGGTGTAAATCCCGCCCCAGACCGATGCGGATCATGTAAGCAGGTCCTCAGGATAGGTAATTTTTCGGTTTTCCGGGGAACCGGCCACTACCGCCACGGGGCCGCAGAACTCGCCCCATACTTCGGCGTCATCGGTGTACTCGGGCACAAGTGCCCCCGATCCTTGGTCCCCATTATTACGGAGTTCCTGTTCGGCGGCCCTTTCGTGGGCGCGGAGAATTTCCGGGAAGGCAAAGGCCTGCGGCGTCTGGGCTGCGCCGACATTGGCCCGGCGGAGGTGGCGTTTTACAAAGCCGTCTTCACCAATTTCCTTGGGGGTTTCCGAAAGGGGCAGCAGGGGGACCACGGCCCGGTGTTTTTTGACCGCCGCGATGACCCTTTCGATGAGGCCCCGGTCCACCCAGGGCCGGGCGCCGTCGTGGATAAGCACATAG
>BOBW01000296.1 GCA_026002595.1 Spirochaetia bacterium
GGTTTAAGTCCCCTTCCTTATGTTGTTAAAAACCGTACTTTCAACCACAAATTTTCAAAAAACTCTATATTGAAGAGAAGAAAACCATAAAAATCATCACAGATTTAGAGGTAGAGCATGGTTTTTAGGGTAAACAGCACTATTTACTCTTTTGCTTTTTCTGAATTACCAACAATTCATTTGCCTGTTTGATTAAGTAATCCTGCAACAGCTCATCCAATTCCGCAAATATTCCTGATAAATGCTCTAATTTTACCTCGGTATCCGGCTGTTCGGATGCAACTTCTCTATCCCAAGATACCCAAGATCCGCGTCTATACGGATAGACCGGTGAACCAATTTCCCGATGGTGTCTTTGTACACCTTGAAGTCATGCTCCCTGCCATCGGACTTTAGTCCGCGGCTTCCCGTACATCAATGATTCTCTTGCTTTTTTGCTCAATGATTATCTGCGTCTTTATCGTATGCCGCTTTTTCTTGCCCGAATACCACTCTTTTTGGTTTTTTTTGGCCGGTTTATTGGACTTTCCGTCACATCTACTACAATGTACTCAATGGACGGCGACTCCTTTTTGAGCACTTTCTTGTCGGGAAGCCGGAAGGTTTTGTCCTTCGCCAGCGTGTCTTCCACCCACTGTATCGACTCGCAGACAGCGCTCCTGCCGACACCGTACTCGGCGCCGATACTTTCCATTGTCCGGTATTCCCGCAGGTATTTCAGAGTTATGTACAGCTTGTCCTCGACGGTCAGCCTGGGCGGTTTTCCGCCTTTCTTATGCAACAGTGTGTATTCTTTTTGGAGAATAACCATCATCGAATGCGTGGGAAACGAAGTTTCCCCTGAGTCCCTGAATTACCAGCTGCGGAAAGTCACCTCGGAAACTGCGTTGTCTAAACTCAGAAACAAATAGGACACCCGCCTCATGGTAGAATGGGTTTAACAAGGCTCAAATACCACGGAGGAAATGCCATGAAAGGCAGGATCGGGTGTCCCACCAGGATCATAACACCGGTTCCCCATATGAGGGAACTGGGCCAGAGGGGAAACGAAGGAACTATCAGATACGGCGAAGTTCCGGCTGAGGGTTTTTGACTATTATTACCATCAATCGGCGCGGTTCTCTGTGAGCGGACAACCCGATGTCGGCGTCACCTGTCGGCATTTCGGGATACACCGCTCGTACTTCTACCGCTGGAAAGAGCGGT
>BOBW01000297.1 GCA_026002595.1 Spirochaetia bacterium
CGCTTGACAAGGAAGTGTACTCGGTTACCTATAGCATGACCGACCTGCTGGAACAGCGCTGGGCCAACCTCTGGAAGCTGGAAACCGAGGCGATGATGCAGATCATCACCGGCAAGGCGCCTGTAAGCAGTTTTGACGCCTTTGTTACCGCCTGGAAAGCCCAGGGCGGACAGGCAATCCTTGACGACATCGCCAAGACATTCTTAAAGTAACTTCTTTAACAGGGCCGGCCTGAAAAAGGCCGGCCCTATCGTTTTTTATGGGGGACCTATGCTGAAAAGACGCACAATATTGCAATTTCATTATGGATTGATGATCCTGCCGGGGTTTCTCTGGCTGGTGCTCTTCAGCATTGTTCCCATGTACGGCATTGTGATGGCCTTTCAGAATTTCAATCCCGGCCGGGGCTTTTTCCGCTCCCCCTGGGTGGGGCTGCAGAACTTCGAGTACCTGTTTGTCCTAAGCGATTCGAAGCAGGTCATCATCAATACCCTTGTCATCGCCGTAGGGAAGATGGTCCTGAACCTGATCATTCCCCTGTTCTTCGCCCTGCTCCTGAACGAGGTGGGCCGCGCCTTTTTCAAGAAGACCGTGCAGACCATCGTGTACCTGCCCCACTTTATCTCCTGGGTAGTACTGGCCAGCGTGGTATTGAACATATTCGGCTATCAGGGGGTGGTGAACCAGATAGCCGGCGTCTTTGGCATTCCGCCCAAGGTCTGGATAACCGATGCGTCCATATTCCGCAATATCCTTATCTGGACAGATGTCTGGAAGGAGTTCGGCTACAATGCCGTCATCTTCCTTGCCGCCCTTACCGGCATCAACCCCACCCTGTACGAGGCCGCTTCGATAGACGGCGCGGGCAGGCTGCGTTCAACCTGGCACGTAACCATACCGGGGATCATGAGTACCGTTGTGGTATTGGGCGTCCTGGGTCTGGGCAATGTGCTCAACGCCGGGTTCGACCAGGTGTACAACATGTACAATCCCATGGTGTATTCCACCGGGGACATCATCGACACCTGGGTATACCGTATGGGGCTGGTGAATCTGCAATTTTCCCTGGCCACTGCCGCCGGGCTTTTGAAGTCGGTGGTGAGCTTTATCCTGATAGTCAGTTCCTATGTAATGGCCTATAAGTTTGCCGATTACAAGGTATTTTAAGGGGGAAGGGCATGATTCACAGCAAATCCCTT
>BOBW01000298.1 GCA_026002595.1 Spirochaetia bacterium
AGGAAACCGTAGGTTTCCAGGGCCATAAAAATGTGCCGGAGAAAAACCCCATAAAGGCGCTACTGCGCCGACTGGGGTTTTTCGTAGGCCAAGCCGCTACTGCGGCGCAGCGTATAGCGTATGTTATGCGCAGTTTGTCCTTTTACATTTATTTATTTTTTATATTATATTCAAATAAATATTTTAAGATTAAATCTATTATCAATTTCCTTTCTTCAATATTTTTATACGTTGGTGTTTCAAACGTAAATACTTCATCTACATTCAATCTATCAAAATACAATCCCGTTGTCTCTTGTTTTAAAATGGAGCGATAATACCATTTTGCATAAAAGGGTACATATATTGATCCGTCCTTTGTTTTTAATATAACATCTACCCATTCATTTTCTAAAACTATATTATTGTCTTTAAGCATATTTAAAATATCTTTTGATAATTCTTTATTTTTATTCGCATAATAATATAACATAAATCCTTTTGTAGCGCCATGTTCATGGAAATCATACATTCCAACATATTGTGTATCTTTAATGCTATTAATGAATATTTTTATTTCTGGTGTTTTTACGGTTATAAAATCTCTATTTAAATCTTTCTCTTGTCCATTGTATCTAATATTATATTCAAATCCATAAGGGTTTAATATATAAATAAAATCTATGGTTATATTGTTAATTACTTGTTCTTTTGAATCTAAATATAGAATAAAATCCTTGATCGCATATACAGGCGCAATCTCATTACCATGATTACATGAGATGATTAAATATCGCCTATTATTTAATGCATTTGAATTATTATATGTTATTTTATACATCATATACGAATTTTCAGGATATTCCACTATTCCCATTTCATTGATAATAAATTTATTGCTTAAATTGAATATAAATGATATTTGATCATTATAATTTCTAATTCTATCATCAGCATTGGCAAATACCATTAGTTGTAATAATACAATAACGAATACTAATTTTTTCATGAAAATACTCCTTTATGTTTATTATACAATGTTTTTACAATAACGTCAAGGACAAATTGCGCATAACGTGAAAGCTATACGACGTTTTTGCGGTTGCGATAAAGGAAACCGTAGGTTTCCAGCAACCGCAAAAATGTGCCGGAGAAAAAACGCACAAAGGGCGCAGCCCGACTGCGTTTTTTCGTAGGC
>BOBW01000299.1 GCA_026002595.1 Spirochaetia bacterium
ACTATGTGTGGGATGATACCTATGTAAAGAAGTACAACATCGACATTACCAAAACCCACAGCTTCGCCGAACTGGACAGGGCTTTTAAGGCGATCAAAGCCGGGGAAGGCGCCCGGTTCTATCCCCTGCCCTTGAGTCAGGGAAACTTTTTTGATTCCCTCTATGCGGATGATTACGATTCCATCACCGTGGGTCTTCCGCCCATCGGCGTCGGGGTGAATGACAAGAGCCGTAAGGTGGTCAACGTTTTTGAACAGCCTGAAATTCTGGAGCGGCTTCGCTATCTCCACGATTGGTACACTGCCGGCATCATCAATCCCGATGCCCCGGTACTCCTTGAACCGATGAAACAGCGGGCTTTCTTCCATGCCATTGGCTGGCCTGCCGCGGTTTCCGTGTGGCAGGTCAATGAAGGGGTGGCGCAATATGATGTTGAAAAGGTCTTCGGGCCTTCCTATTCCACCGATTCGATTCAGGGCTCTCTTAACGCTATCAGCGCCAATTCCAAACACAAAAAAGAAGCTCTAAAGCTTCTTGAACTGGTCAACACGGACCATAAAATGCGGGACCTGCTGGCCTTTGGCATTGAAGGGACAAACTTCTCCTATGTTAAACCCAATGTGGTACGGCTCCTCACCGCCGATCAGTGGAACCTGGCCCGTTATCAGCAGGGAACCTTCTTCCAGATGTCCACGATTGAAGGCGAGCCTGAGGATGCGTGGGATCAGGTGCGCGGCCAGAACGAGCAGGCCGACGCATCCGAGCTTCTGGGTTTTATTTTCGACAACAAGAGCGTGATCAACGAAATTGCCAACCGCAATTCCGTGTATAACAAATACAAGTACGAACTCCTCACCGGAGCCTCTGACCCGGCCCAGTCCGTCCCTGCCATGATGCGGGACCTCAACGCCGCCGGTCTCCAGAAGGTCATCGACGAGGTGCAGCGCCAGGTAAACGCCTTTAAGCGCTAATAAGAAAGATGCCGCCCAAAAATGGCGGCCTCTTTTTTTAGTATGCTCCCGCTAAAAATATGATGATGAGGCAATGTGGGGTCTGGCCCCGGAGCTCTAAAACCGGTATACTCATTACATGCTTTTCCCACTTATTAAAGATATTCTTTCCCTGTCCCCCCAATCCCAGGACCTAAAAATCCGGGGCTGGGTCAGGA
>BOBW01000300.1 GCA_026002595.1 Spirochaetia bacterium
GTCGTGGATAAGCACATAGGCCGCGCCTGGGGTATTGATTGCGGCAAGGAAGGAAAGGGCGTGATGCACCGAGGCCCGTCGGGTAGGCCCGCCGGGGACAAAGAAAATTGCGGGCCCCCCATGGGCGGCAGCAAGGAACCGGGCGGGAATCGCCTGTTGGGCGGCAAATTCACCGTCTACAGGGACAGTGATGATGATGGTTTTTATTTCAGGAAAAGCGGTAAAGGCAATAAGGGCCGCCCCCAGCACCGTGAGGGGCTTGCCGTCATCATCAAAAATATCCGGCCCTAGGGGAAGGTACTCTTTTTTTACCCCGCCCTTGGTTTTCCCCGCGTTCATACGGGATGATGAGCCCCCTGCGGTGATAATTGCCGCGAAGGCGGCTTGCGCTAAAGCGGCTTGTGCCAAGGCAGCTTCCGCTAAAGCGGTTTGGGCAGACGCAGGTTGAGCGCCCATAAGGTACTATTTGGACTCCAGGCGGGTGAAGATCAGGTTTTCCACTTCTTCACGGGACTTGCGGAGGGAGTAGGAGACCTCATCTTCCAGCAGCTTGAGGGCCGATTCGTAGAGTTTCCGCTCCAGAATGGGCAGTTCCTTAACCTTGCTCCGGTGGTAGAGGGACCGGACAATGCTGGCGATGTCGGTGACGCTGCCCTTTTTCAAAAGGTCCAGGTTCATCTGATACCGCAGTTTCCAGTCCGAGGGGATGGGCTCATAATCTTCGCTGATAAGTTCCAGCGCCCGCTGGGCCTCTTCTTTGGGGACAATGGCGCGAATCCCCAGCCCCTCGGCCTTATCCACCGGAACCATGATGGTCATATCCGTTACTTCAAGATAAATGACATAGTAAGGAACTTTTTCATCCTTAAAGTTCTTTTCCACAATGGAATTAATGATACCCACACCCTGGCTGGGATATACCACCTTTTGGTTGACCTGGAAACCCTTTACCGCCTTACTCATGGGGATAGTATATCACAAAAAAAGGAATTGGTGAATGGCCCGCGGTTCATTCGGCTTCCGTATAGCCGTCGTAATCATCTTCCTGGGCGGGGCCCGCGTCCCCCGGAGCCGGGCGGGGGCCAATGAAGGAAAGAAGGTACTGCTGATCAAAGAGTTTGACCAGTTCCTCCGCCTGGGCGCGGGTAAAATAGGTAATGATGGC
>BOBW01000301.1 GCA_026002595.1 Spirochaetia bacterium
ATCATTATTGATTAATAATATCAATATTATTCCTCGCCCCCATGGACGGGGGCGACTTCAAAAGTCTTAGGATTTTATTTCGCATAACGTGAAAGCTATACGACGTTTTTGCGGTTGCGATAAAGGAAACCGCAGGTTTCCAGCAACTGCAAAAATGTGCCGGAGAAAAAACGCACAAAGGCCTAAGGCCGACTGCGTTTTTTCGTAGGCCGAGCCCCGAAGGGGCGATGCGTATAGCGTATGTTATATGCAGTACGCCCGTACCCCATTATTTTTATTCTCCTTTATTATTTCTATCAAAAAATATACTATAATCATTTTCTTTTCCAATCATATCCAAATATAATGATACTTGTGCCCTATGATGTGTTGCATGATTAAACATATGCATCATATATATTCCTAATTCCTTTTTAATTATATTCCCCTCCCAGTCTGTCCATGACATTATTTTTACCAAGTCCTCGTTTGTTATTTCATTAATAAACATTATTATTATTTCATCTAATTCATTTCTCATTTTTAAATATTCATCTATATTTTCAAATATAATTTTACCCCATTCAAAATTTTTTGTAAAATATTCATTCGATAAATGTTTTGAACCAATGAATGTCCTAAATCTATTTAACCATCCATAATCCCCTATAAAAATATGAGAACATAATTCATGTATTGATTTCCAAAATGAAGAAAAGGGTTTATTCCATTCTTCTTCAGAAAGTGTTTGAATTATATTATTCATTTGATTATTTGCTCTTTTATTATAACCAGCGAATGATTCAAATATATATTTATCCATTTTATATCTCCTTAAAGCATTATATCATCTTATGATTTTTTTGTCAATACCATTTTATATAATATTTCAATAAATCTTAGGGCGTATTGCATATAACGTGAAAGCTATACGACGTTTTTGCGGTTGCGATAAAGGAAACCGAAGGTTTCCAGCAACTGCAAAAATGTGCCGGAGAAAAAATGCACAAAGGCCGAAGGCCGACTGCATTTTTTCGTAGGTCAAGCCGCTACTGCGGCGCAGCGTATAGCGTATGTTATGTGCAGTTGGGGTTGCTTATACATCACAATAACATCTGTTTCCTTTTATATTTATTTCATTATTCTTTAAATATTCATATTCCGTGATTCTGCCTAATGCATTT
>BOBW01000302.1 GCA_026002595.1 Spirochaetia bacterium
AGCAAAGACCAGGGCAACAAAAATGTGGGTGGAGTGAGCCGTGGGAAGGAGCGTAGCGACTGACCTAGGCGAACGGAACCCGGAGGGGCTTTAGCCCCGAACCGCAAACCGTATGTTATGTGCAGTTGGGCCGTACTTTTATAATTATTTAATGTTCTATTATTAATAATTCTTTGAATGTTTCTCCTTCCCATTTTAGATATCGTATTATTTCCCAACTTGGTATTATATCATCCCAAATTTGTAGCAAATTTTCCATTGGATTTATTATAATTAAAGAACTATCATTTGTATATTTTATACCAGATGTTGATGGGATGCCTTCAAATACCTTTCCATTATTTAAATCTATTATAAAAAAATATTGAGCACTTGTACCATATCCAAATTCAACAATCCTATATTTTCCATCAAAATTTGGTTTTTCTTTGGCGGCTTCTGTAATTATTGTTCTATAATTTCTTTTCCTATCTGTATCCAATAATGGAACATTTTCCTTTTTGTTCCAACTATTTAATGTTGGATACATTGAAAAATTAATGTTTATATTATTTATAATGTTTAAAAGGTCTTGTTTCTTAATATCCAATGGGAATATTTCCATAAATATTATTATTTCCAAAAAAACCAATATTAAATATCTTTTGTTTAACATTTTAACTCCAGTATATTTCATAGGTAATTTTATATCAGAATAATATATTATTCAAGTGTTTTATTGTTTATTTTTATTATTTTTTTACCATGTTAGGCCCAATTGCACATAACGTGAAAGCTATACGACGTTTTTTGTTGCCCGATAAGGGAAACCGTAGGTTTCCAGGGCAACAAAAAATGTGCCGGAGAAAAAACGCACAAAGGCCAAAGGCCGACTGCGTTTTTTCGTAGGCCAAGCCGCTACTGCGGCGCAGCGTATAGCGTATGTTATGTGAAGTGCCCCCTGCTTTATATAATTATATGACTATCAAGATGTCTCCACAAGATTTTTGTAAGTAATGGTTGAGGTAGAAGAACAGGCACACAAAAACCGGTCAAAAAGCTGTGGAGCAAAAAACCGCCGGTTCATGCGGAAGCAAAATTCGTCCAGGTATGCCTGAAAATGGGTCGCATCCAAACCATGATATGTTCCAAGAATAAATGCTTTCGCATTTGAT
>BOBW01000303.1 GCA_026002595.1 Spirochaetia bacterium
CGTCATGCGAAAATGAAGATTCTATTCCCATGCGGGAACTGCGGAACGGGGAGGTACGCTGCATCCATGCTGTTTGAAGCGAAGAACATTTCTTTTGGTTATGACAGGAACAAGCTCATCCTCGATCATGTAAGCCTGGGCCTTGAAGCGGGGGAACGGGTCGGCCTTATCGGGCCGTCGGGCTGCGGCAAAAGCACTCTGGCGCAGATCCTCTCGGGCTACATCGCGCCTTGTACTGCGGGAAAAAACAAGGGCTATACCGGGGAGGTTCTCTTTGATGGGCAGCCCCTTTCTGTGAATGGCTATCGCGAGGGCTACTGCAAGGGCTACTGCCCGGTACAGCTTGTGTATCAGCATCCTGAAAAGGCGGTGAACCCCCGCTGGAAAATGGGCCGTACCCTGCGGGAAGCCTGGGAGCCGAACGGGGAATTCCTTAAAGACATGGGCATTGAACATGAATGGCTTGACCGCTATCCCCAGGAACTTTCAGGGGGTGAGATACAGCGGTTCTGCATAGCCCGCGCCCTGGGGCCGCAGACCAAAATCATTTTAGCCGATGAAATGAGTACCATGCTTGATGTGATAACCCAGGCCCAGATATGGGAAGTGATGCTGCGGGCGGTGGAAAAACGCGGCCTCGGCCTCCTCGTGGTTACCCACAATCCCCATTTGGCAGAAAAAGTCTGTACCCGGATCATCAAATTTGATGAATTGTTTCAGGCTACGCTTCCTGCCTGAGCCTTCAATCGTTCCTTAAAAATCTCGACAGCCCTGTCGGTCATCTTTGCCAGGGGCATCTGTTCCAGGCCGGCGATAAAAAAGTGATCCTGCTGCATGGGAAGGAGGATGCGCTCGCCGGGGGCGGCAAGGATCGCTTCGGCCATCACCGGGGTAATCTCCCCCATCATACTGTTGCCGAGCACAATACCGATAGGCCCCAGGATAAAATCCGCATCCCCCACAGAAACCCGGATCGCGTTTTCCCCGGTGGCCCCCCGGCCGGCCCCGGCCTTGACCATCCGCTCGGTGGCAACCGCATTGGTACCCAGGGCGATAATTTCGGTGTCATCCTCAATGATCTCTTTCAGTTTATTTATGAGCTGAACGCCGATGCCGCCCCCCATGCCGTCCACGATCATAATGGTTTTATGTT
>BOBW01000304.1 GCA_026002595.1 Spirochaetia bacterium
GGATAACATCCGCTGTAACAGCCTTCACCCCAGCACGGTGGAAACCGATTTGGTGGCGGAACGGCTCAAGGACCCCCAGTTCCGTTCCGAACGGCTCGGCGAAGTCCCCCTGGGTCGGCTCGCCACTGCGGCGGACGTGGCAAACGCGGCGCTCTTCCTCGCCTCCGATGAGGCCGCCTTTATCAACGGTGTCGCCTTTCCTGTAGACGGTGGTACCACTGCGGACTAGTGAAAGGCGAGCCTTCCCGGTGGACGGCGGGACTACCGCAGATTGACAGAATCACAAATTATGTCCAACATTTTTTAGTATCGTTTTTCTCCGTATGGAGAATTATTTTTGCAGCATTAAGGAAGAATCATGAAAAGGAATTTCTCTATTGGAGGCGCCATTGTGTCTTTGTTGATCCTCTCTGTTTTTTCAGGATGTCAGTCTGCCGAGGTAAAGGAAACTGCGGCGCCCGCCGAGCCGGAAGTCGCGCGGCCCGCGCCGGGGAGTCTGCTGCCCCTCGAAGGGGTCTACAATGTCCGCGACCTGGGCGGCTATCGCACCGCCGACGGCAAAAACGTCCGCTGGGAAAAAATCCTCCGGGCCGGGGAACTGGACAAACTGAACCCCGAAGGTGTGGCTCTTCTGGAAGGCATCGGGATTAAGACGATTGTGGATTTCCGGGACGCGGGGGAAAAGACCGCCGCCCCTGACGCCGCTATTTCTACGGTTCAGAATACCATTGAGCTTCCCATTGAAGTGGGCAGCCTTATGGACACCCGGACATTGGCCCGCGCACCCCTGGCGCAGAACGAGCAGATCCTTGTGACGGGCAACAAGTTCTTCGTCACAGATGCCCAGGCACAGTACAAAAGTTTCTTCGCCGCAGTGTCTGATGAAAATAACCTTCCCGCGTTGTTCCACTGCACTGCGGGAAAAGACCGAGCTGGTTTCGCCGCCGCCATGTTCCTCTCCGCCCTCGGGGTGGACAGGGAAACGGTGATTCAGGATTATCTGCTTTCCGGTGAATATATAGCGGCAAAGTACGCCCCCTATATCGCGCAGATACCCAACCTTGCCCCGATATTTGAAACCAGAAGGGAATACATCCAGGCCGCCTTTGACACCATCGACAATGAGTACGGCGGGACCGAAAAATACCTCA
>BOBW01000305.1 GCA_026002595.1 Spirochaetia bacterium
AGCTTTTCATCCCGCTTCATGAAACGGTAGGGCCGCAGCCGGGAAAGCAGGGTGGGAAGGATCGCCTCCCTGCGGGAGCTGGTGAGCACAATGGTAAGCCGGTCCGGGGGTTCTTCAAGGATTTTAAGGAGCGAATTCCGGGCCCCGTCCTGCATACGGTCGGCGTTTTCGATCACCAGGAGCTTCCGCCTGCCCGAAGGGGCCAGATGCCCCCAGTATGCGGCCCGCCTGATCTGGGCCACGGGTATCAGATCCGAAATCCCCTCGGCCTCAAGCTTGAGGGCGTCCTTTACGATGGATGCGGAAAACTTTTCCCGGCCAGCTTCATCAGCCCCCGGCAGGGCGTCCAAATCTTCTTCCAAAGATTGAAGCAGGGGGTTTAGCTTGCTGAGTTTTGGATCATCCTCCCAGAGGACCGGGGAAAAACGGACCAAAAGCTTCCGCACCGCACGGATGAACAAAGTCTGCGCCGAGGGAGCATCCTTTTCCCTCAGAAATACCGCCCGGGATGCGGCAATCTCCCCGGAAAAGGACCGGGGACCCAGGAGCAACAGGTCGGGATGGGCAAGGAGCCGGTGCCGGGCACAGGCGGAACAGGTACAGGTCCAGGAGGCGGTTTTACCGGCGGCGGTATGGGCGTCCCCTTCGCAGGAGAGGACCCGGCCCAGTTCCAGGGCGGTGGTTCCCTTGCCGGACACGGGGGGGCCGAAGAAGAGCATGGAGGGGGCAAGGATACCCGCACCCAGGTCCTTCCGCAGCTGATCCGCGGCGCTTTGGCCCAGGACGTTTTCAAACATGGCGGTTTATAGCCGGCCCTTTGCCGTTAATGACGGGGAGGATGTATTCGGCGAAGAAACTCCGTTCCAGCAGGGGTTTTTCGTCAAAAAGGGGCTGGACGGTAAAAATCCAGAGGACAAGGCTGATAAGGACGAGCCCCTCCACGAAACCAAAGATGAAACCCAGGAAGCGGTCAATCCCGTTAAGTCCAATCCGCTGAATAATATCCTTTATGATATGTTCCACAACCTTGATGACCCCAAACACAACCATAAAAAGGGCGGTAAAGGCCATCATTTCGGGGATGTATTTGACATCCCTGAAAAAAAATCCCCGTATAAAGAGGCCGCCGTTTTTATACAAATAGAGG
>BOBW01000306.1 GCA_026002595.1 Spirochaetia bacterium
GATCTTACCCTTGATGACAGCCTTGAAGAAGCCGCCGGGGAGAATCCTGTTGCGGAAGAAAAAACGCCTGCTCTGCTCCCCCTTGAGGAAGAAACCCTGGGGGAAGCTGCCCCGGAAACGCCAGGCGCCGATATTCCCGCTCCTTTCAAACAGGAATTAAAGACCGTGCTCTCCTACATGGATCAGCTTCTGGAATCCCTTCCGGAAGAGAAAATTGAGGAATTTGCCAAATCGGAATATTTCGATACCTACCGGAAGCTCTTTAAGGAATTGGGAATCGAATAAATGGGGCTTTTAGCTAAAGCCGCTTTTAACAATATCAGGGCGGGGGGCCGGGTTTCCCCGCCTGAACTCCTGCGCCCCGTAAAAAGGCCGGGCCTGTTACTGCAGGGACTGAAAAAACGGGATAGTTTCTCGCCGGTAACGGCGCTCCAAAGGGAAATCCAAAAGATGTATGGAAACCGCAGTTCCATGCAGGGCATTGTTCTCGAAGGGAGCAGGCTCCCGGAATTCAGCGCCCGGGTGAACTCTATGGTATCCGCCCTCGGTGCGGCAACGGCCCTCCCCTCCCGGCGCTGCCTCGTCCTTTTTTCCAATTCCGTAGACCGGGAACTGCTTGCCCACCGGCTGTCCAAAAGCCTTAACACCGAAGTCCTCGCGGTCTTTACGGCGGATGTCCAGGCAGTGTCGAAGCTGATACGCCCCTATTTATAATATGAAGCAGGCTTTGCATTCCCGGTACAATCCCCGTCTGGAAGCTGAAAAATACATCAATGCCCTTAATCTCCGGGAAGCCGAATACCTTATCCTGATTGAGCCGGGGCTGGGTTATATGATCCCCCTGTTAAGGGAAAAGTACCCGGCGGCCCGGATCATCGCCCTCCATGTTGAGGATCAAAGTAGAACCGCCGAAACAGGTGAAATCCTCCCCGACACCGGCGGAACCGCTGGCTGGAGTCCCGAAAGCGGAATCGACCTGGAAGATTTTTTGGCGGATCTTGTCGGCGACCGAAGCGCTTCCGCAATCAGGATCGTTGAATGGCGGCCCGCCCTGGTCCATTATGGGGAATCCTACCTCAAGCTCCTTTCCGCCGTTGCCGATTTTATCAAACGCTCGGACGCCAATTTCCGCACGGTTAAGGGCTT
>BOBW01000307.1 GCA_026002595.1 Spirochaetia bacterium
TACTGGAGCAGAAGGGGGTAAAATACCTGATTCGGCTGCATAAGGGGAACTATGAGGCGGAAAGGGCCCGGATGCGGGGCGCTGACGAGGAAGTGGAATTAGTGTACACCCGAGCGCGGCTGGGACACCTGAGGGAGAAATCGCCGGAACGGATGCGTGAATTGGCACGACAGAAATCGAAGCGGGTGCGGATAATAAAGACGAAATTTGCGAACGGGGAAGCGGCGGCGTTTATGACTAATCTGACGGAAGGAACAACCGCGGATATATTACGCCTGTATCGGAAGCGGTGGGGGATAGAGCAAAAATACCACACGCTGAAAAACAAGTTGAAGTTTGAGAGCGTGACGGGGAAGGCAAGCATCTACGTGGAGCAGGACTTTTGGGCGCAGACCTTGGTGTTTAACATGGTACAGGATCTTATAACAGCGGCAGAGTGCCGCGCGGCGAAAAAAGCGAAAAAGAAACGTCTCAAGTATGAAGTGCGGATAAACGAGAACATTGCGATTGGGCTATTCAAAGAACAGTGTATCCGGCTGATGATTGAGGAAAACGACAGCCGGAAGGACGAAATGTTCAGACAGCTTACGGCAGACATGGAACGGAACATTGTACCGATACGAACGCTGAAAAGTGCTCCCCGCAAATGGAAGTATTTTAACAAATACAAATGCAACCTAAAACCTTCGTTTTGAGGCTTATGTTTATGATGTTGTGACATACCCGTTTCGATGCGATATTTATTCCGGTCTCGTCAAGATTCAATACCTTTTCTGCTTGTAACTGGCCTGTTAGCCAGTACTCGAATCTTTCAAGCAGTTCCGATGCTTCCTGCTTGAAATTGCAGATGCTTCCCGTACTGACCGGCAGATGAAGCTGGCTGTCAAAATGTTCGCTTACCCTTTCGCAAGGAATCAGTTGCTGTACCGCCATATAGACCCCATGGGCCTTTACGCTGTTCCCATATTGGGCTGCCTGGGTAAGGCCTTCCGGAAACGGAGCAACTTTCTGTTCCCCCTTTTCGTTTACTACTATTTCCGCCTGATATTCTATTACCCAACGGCGAATCTGCAATTCAAATAGCTGCCGCTTTTCATAGCCCCGTGTCTCCCATTTTCCGGGGGACAAACTTTTGCGTTCTA
>BOBW01000308.1 GCA_026002595.1 Spirochaetia bacterium
CCCTCCGCGGGTTTAACCATATCTGCCTTGAGGTTGATGATATTTTCAAGGTCTGTGAGGACATCAAAAAAGCCGGTTATGCCCTTGATGTGGAACCGAACCAGGGCTGCGATTTTAATTATCAGGCATGGCTGAAAGACCCTGACGGCATCCGGGTGGAGCTTATGCAGATCGATCCCAAATCGCCTCATTACAAAGTGATCCACGGGGACAAATAATAAGGAGTGTTTATGAAACGAAAGGCATTGATTCTTTGCGGCGGCTGGGACGGTCATGAGCCCAAGCTGATAACGGCCCGGTTCAGGAAATTTCTTGAATCCGAGGATTTTGAGGTTACGGTTGCTGAAACCCTGGATTCTTTTGAGGATCTGTCCCTGCTGAAGTCCCAGGACCTGCTTATTCCGGTCTGGACCATGGCGCAAGGGGAACTGCCCAAACCTTTTTTTGAAAATGTTTCCGAGGCTGTCGGCTCCGGGGTGGGCCTGGCCGGCAACCATGGGGGCATGTGCGATGCCTTCCGTAATAACGTGCTTTGGCAGTTTATCACCGGCGCAAACTGGGTTGCCCATCCGGGCAGTGACGGCACGGCGTATCGGGTAAATATCATCAGCAAGTCAAATCCCATTACCGATGGGGTAAAGGATTTTGATGTCTCTTCGGAGCAGTACTACCTCCATACGGACGCCGCCAACGAAGTGCTGGCGACCACCCGTTTCCCCACAGTCCGCTGGTACCATTCGGCAAACGGCGAGGTGGATGTGCCCCAGGTATGGACCCGCAAATGGGGTCATGGCCGGGTGTTCTATAACGCCTTGGGGCATCATGATGATGTGTTTAATATCCCCGAAGCCTGGACCATGATGGCCCGGGGCCTGCTCTGGGCCGCCGACAGCAAACGTATTGCGGTGGAAAAGGGTCTTTCCGTGGATGAATTCAAGAGTGAAAAGGGGATGTACTAAGATGGCCATTCAAAGAATCGGTGTTGTTGGCTGCGGAAATATCAGCGGCATTTACTTCAAAAATCTTACCGGGATGTTCGGTAAGCGGGTAAAGGTTACCGGCCTTAAGGACCTCATTCCTGAAAGGGCCGAAAAGGCCAGCGAGGAATACAAGATCCCCTATGTGAAAAAGACCGAGGATC
>BOBW01000309.1 GCA_026002595.1 Spirochaetia bacterium
TCCTGTTCATACAGGATCTTCACGTTATTCCGTTTGCAGACCGGGCACTCGCCCCGTCCATGGGAAGCAAGTTCCCGAATTCCCTTGTCGCGGTGCGCTTTAGACATTTTCTTTTTTCCCCTTCGCCTTGACAGTCTTTTCTTTGGCGGCGGGCTTTTTAGCCGCTTTTTCTTTTGCGGGTTTTGCCCCCGATTCCTTATCCGCTGGCTCTTTAGCCGCAGAATCCTTTGCAGCTTTTTTATCAGCCTTGGCATCTTTCTTCGCCTTCTTGTCGGCGCCTTCTTCGGTATCCAGCTTGTAATCCACCAGTTCAAGAATCACCACTTCCGAAGCATCCCCAAGACGCTCCCCCATTTTGATGATCCGGGTGTAAACGCCGGACCTGTCCTTCATCCGCAGGGCAATATCGGTAAAGAGCTTTGCCACAATGCCTTCATCAAAAAGCCGGGCGGAAACCAGCCGCCGGTTATGAACCGAATCAACCTTGGCACGGGTGATCAGCTTTTCAGCGCTCCGGCGTATTTCAAGGGCCTTTGCCTTGGTAGTCCTGATCCGTTCATGCCGGAACAGAGATGTTACCATATTGCGGCGCAGTGCTTTCCGGTGGGCCGCCATCCGTTCAAGGGGGTTAAACCCTCTTCTATGCTTCATCTTCCGCTTCCTTTTGAGAGGTAATTTTTACCGCGTTCTTGAGAACATTGACATCCGTAATTCCAAGATCCAAATTCCATTCCTTGAGCTTTTCCTTAATTTCCAGGAGGGACTTCTTCCCGAAATTCCGGGTCTTGGCGATATCATCCTCTGTTTTCCGGGTCAATTCCCCGATGGTTTTAATATTCGCGTTCTTGAGACAATTGGAAGACCGGACCGACAGTTCCAACTCTTCAACCGGAGTATTGAGAATCTGCCTGATCCGCTCATCATCCTCGTCGAGGTCCTCGTCAAGGCCGAAGTTGTTCTCGTCAAAGTTGATGAAAACCGAAAAATGATCCTTGGCAACCTTTGCGGCCTCCGCAAGGGCGTCATCGGGCTTCACGGTCCCATCGGTCCAGACTTCAAGGATCAGCTTATCGTAATCGCTCCGCTGACCCACACGGGTGGGCTCCACGGCGAATTTCACCTTTTTTACCGGGCTGTA
>BOBW01000310.1 GCA_026002595.1 Spirochaetia bacterium
TCCCCAACATGACGGTCCTCAACCCCTGCGACGCGGCGGAGGTGACCAAGATGGTTTCGGCCATGATCCGGTACAAGGGGCCGGTATACATCCGCATCAACCGGAACGATCTCCCCGTGTTCACCCCCGCCGAAGGGGATTACCAGATCGGCAAGATATATCCGATTTTGGATACCGCTGAGGGTTCCGGTCCCGCGCCGGTGTGTATCTTTGCCACCGGGGTCATGGTGAGCCAGTCTGTAGAAGCGGCGGAGCTTCTAAAGAAAGACGGCATCGCCGTGCAGGTGGTCAACGTGAGCACCCTCAAGCCCCTCTTAAAGGAAGAAGTTTTAAAATATGCCAGGGGCCGCAAGGCAATCGTCACCGCGGAAGAGGCGGTCAAGACCGGCGGACTCGGCGGGACCATCGCTTCCATCATTCTGGAAAACGCCGCGCCCGGCGAAGGCGTCATACCCTTACAGCAAGTCGGTATAGATGATATCTTCGGCACATCCGCCCGCAGCTACGATGAACTGCTGGAGAAATACGGACTCGCCGCAGGTGATGTATACAGGGCCGTGAAAAAGGCCCTTCACAAATAAAGGAGTACTGCGCAACTTCGTTGCGCTTCGATTAAATCGTGCGGCATCTGCCGCACTTATATAGGGGTTAAATATGATTGTTGGATTTATCGGATTGGGAATTATGGGCCGGCCCATGGCGAAGAACTTGATCAGTGCCGGATACAAACTGGTGGTGTATGATAAGTTTGCGAAAATTGATGACCTGGTGACGCTGGGCGCGGAGAAGGGAACCTCCAACAAGGATGTGGCTTCCCGCAGTGATGTTATTATTACCATGCTGCCCAACTCCCCCCATGTAAAGGAAGCCATCCTCGGCTCAGGCGGCGTGATCGAGGGGGTCAAGTCCGGGGCAATTGTGGTGGACATGAGTTCCATTGCCCCCGCCGCTTCACAGGAAGTGGGGGCCGCCCTCAAGTCCAAGGGGGTGAACTTTCTTGACGCCCCGGTTTCAGGTGGGGAGCCCAAGGCCATCGACGGCAGTCTGGCGATCATGGTTGGCGGGGATCAGAAAACCTTTGACACCGTAAAGCCCATTCTGGAAAAGATGGGTTCCTCGGTGGTCCTGGTGGGGG
>BOBW01000311.1 GCA_026002595.1 Spirochaetia bacterium
GTATAATAACCGATGCCGGTGTGGAGGAAGCGGTGTTTTCCTCCACAACCAGCGGCAAGGATGACGTTCAGTATGCCGAGATTGAGCAGGAAATCGCCGTTGTGGTTTCCCGATATTCCCCGGATACTATTAAGCCTTTCCTGTGGTATATTCCGGACTACATCGATCAAGGCATTAGTGTTGAGAGGGCCATGAAGGGCCTGCCCTACAAAGGTATCAAACTGCACCCCCGCGCTCACCATTGGGATTTTGCAGACACCAGGGCGCTTGATACGCTGCATGAACTTTTTGAGTATGCTTCCCGGCATAAATTGCCGGTACTTATCCATACGGGATATGATGCCCAGGACGAAGCAAACCGGTTCAGTTCTTTTTTTGATGAATACCCGGCGGCCCGGTGTATTCTGGCCCATTGCCGGCCGCTGGATCAGACCATCAAGCTTCTTGCAGCCTATCCCAATGTACACTGCGATACGGCCTTTGTTGAGGAAGCGGATCTGCGGTTTATTATGGAGGCGGGGTTTGCTTCACGGGTTCTGTTGGGATCAGACTTTCCTATTACCCATTATTTCAAGAGTAAATATCCGCCGAATGGTTCCGGTGATACCCCCACACTTACGGAACAGTATGCAGCGGATTTAAAACAATTGCGGCGGTATAGTAGTATTATTCAGACGGTATGACCATAGGCGTATTGACGAACTTTGAACAAAAAGTTAAAAAGACTAAACTATGGTTAAGGTGATTTTATGAGGATAGACAGTCCTTTAGTTATTGAACTCCCCGGATATAGCCAGAGTTGCGGTAAAAAACACAAAGGTGACAGGCACTAAATTTACCTGGCGTATCTTTATCTGCCTCCGCTACATATAGCGGCATCGGACGACAAATTTGACATTAACCCGTAGCTAAATAATGCCGAAAAGTATAATAATGAACAACAAGATCACCATTATGCAGGGCCCATGGATAGCCAATATGGCCGAAATGACCTGCCGGAATATCATCAATAAAATCGTAGTATCCTTCACCAAAGAAGGAGAAGTGATAACCCAAAAAAGTGCCGATATACCCATCGGCTTTTTATCCGAACTCGCCAAAAAAGAGAATGGCGCACGGTATATGTA
>BOBW01000312.1 GCA_026002595.1 Spirochaetia bacterium
GCGCCGTTTTAATGGCGTATATCGTTGCGGTTTGCGCCGTTTTAATGGCGCGAACTGTGTTTATATTATAAAAATAATATTTTAAGCCAATAGTTACAAATTCGCGCCCGCACCGCCCCCGCAGCCGGGAATCCCTTCCAGGGGATCGGAGAGAATCTCCGTATGATCCGCAAAGATGGCGATGGTGTGCTCCCAATGGGCGGAATGCCTGTCATCGGCGGTGACCACGGTCCAACCGTCTTCCAGGGTCTCCACATCCCCGGTCCCCAGGTTGATCATGGGCTCGATGGCGATCACAAAGCCCCCGGTCATCCGGGGATTGGGCCCGTGGGGATAATTGGGCACCTGGGGGTCCTCGTGGAGTTCAAGCCCCACCCCGTGGCCGCACCACTGGCGCACAATGCCGTAGTTGTGGGCCAGGGCATGGGCCTGCACCGCCCGGCTGATCTGCAAAAGCCGGTCCCCTGCCTTTGCCGCGGCAATCCCCTTGTAGAGGCATTCCCGGGTAGTAACATTGAGGGCGTGGAGCTCATCGCTCACCTGCCCCGCCTCCACGGTCACCGCCTGATCGCTGATAAAGCCCCCCAAATCTATGCCGCAGTCCAGGGAAACCAGGTCCCCATTTTTTATCTTCCGTTTAGAGGGAATCCCGTGGATCACCTCGTTGTTTATTGATATGCAGATCGCCGCAGGATAGGGGTTCTTCCGGTCCCCAACCCCCAAAAAGACAGGCTTGCCCCCGGCTTTTTTGATCCATGCCTGAACCCAGCGGTCCAGTTCGATGGTCTCCACCCCCGGTTTCACCAGGGGGATAAGCTCCCGGTACATGGCGCTGAGGAGTTTGCAGGAGGTCCGAATCCCCGCGATCTGCTTTTCGTTCTTTAGCCTAATCATGCCGGGATTATTCTACTATAAAGCTCAAAAAATAAAAACCACAAAGGCCACGAAGAACACGAAGGGAAAAATAATTCTTTCTTACTTTGTGCCCTTTGTCCGCGTCACCATCATCATCACCCAGGTCCGTTTCCCCAGGTCGATACCCACATACCTCAGACCGGAGGTCTGAGGTTTTTCGCTTTTCATCTTCCTGCTCCTTATGTTAAAATAAGGGCCGGAAGCTATTAT
>BOBW01000313.1 GCA_026002595.1 Spirochaetia bacterium
TTAAAGGTTTCATGTGTAATTTAATTGTACAAACATTATAAAATTCCTTGCATGGCGTAGTCCTCGAAGGGGGGAAGGTCCTCGGTGCTGCGGTAAAAGGTTACCGGCAGTTTGCCCGAGGGGGATGCTTCACCAAAGAGGATGCGCGCCGCAGCGAGCCCGCCCTGGGCGCCGGGATACCAGAGGTTGAGGATGCCCTTGCAGTGGGCGTCCGCGTATTGGAGGTCCATGGAACTTCCCGCCAGAAGGCAGAGCACCACGGGCTTCCCGGTTCCGCAGACCGCTTCCAGCAGTTTGCGCTGAGGGGCGGGCAGCAGAAGATCCCGCTTGTCACCGGAGGCGGAAGCGTTACCGGCATCCCCCTCTTCCCCTTCCAGGGTTTCGTCCAGACCCAGGCAGAGGATCACCACATCGCTGTGTTCCGCGGCGGTAAGCGCCTCGGCAAGGCGATCATCGGACCGGGCAAGGTGTTCCACCCGTTCCTTCGTGATATGGCAGCCTTCGGAATAATTGATCCGCACCTTATCACCTGCCAGCTCGCGGATGCCATCAAGGACGGTGATGTACCGGGAGGGGGTTCCGTAGTAGTTGCCTTTCAGGGCAATGCGGCTGTCGGCGTTGGGGCCGATAACAGCAATACTGCGCAGGGTTTCTTTTTTCAGGGGGAGGATGCCGTCATTCTTCAGTAATACTATTCCCTGTTCCGCCGCCTTAAGCGCCAGGGCGTTGTGGGCGGGGCTGTCATTTTCTTCGTAGGGGATTTTATCGAATTCACTTCCATCAAAAAGGCCCAGTTTGTAGCGGGTGGTAAAGAGCCGGACCGCTGATTCGGCGATCTGTTCCGCGGTTACCAGTTTGTGTTTGTAGGAATCCATGAGCTGGGCGTATACGCAGCCGCAGTTCACATCGCAGCCGGCCTTGAGGGCCAGGGCGGCGGATTCCTGGGCGGAATTGGTTACCCGGTGGTTCTCGTGGAAGTCCCGGATCGCCCAGCAGTCGGAAACAACGTGGCCCTTAAACTTCCATTTGCCCCGGAGAATTTGCCGCAGCAGTAATTCTGATCCGCAGCAGGGTTCCCCCTGGGTCCGGTTATAGGCGCCCATCACCGCTTCCACATCCGCCTC
>BOBW01000314.1 GCA_026002595.1 Spirochaetia bacterium
CTTTTTCATAAAATATACCCCTTTCTAATAATATAATCTATTATTCCTGTTGTCAATGGTCATTATAACATTCTCCAGAAAATTTCAAAAAAATTGCACATAACGTGAAAGCTATACGACGTTTTTGCAGTTGCGATAAAGGAAACCGTAGGTTTCCAGCAACTGCAAAAATGTGCCGGAGAAAAAACGCACTAAGGCCAAAGGCCGACTGCGTTTTTTCGTAGGCCAAGCCGCTACTGCGGCGCAGCGTATAGCGTATGTTATGCGACGTTTTGGCTGTCTTAATAATATTCAAAAACATAATTTCCCTCTAAATTAATTTCTCTTGTATTTATTACAAAACTAAAATATAATTTGTTTTCTACTATTTTTATTTCATATTCTCCAAACACTAATAAATATAATGCTTCGAATTCTTCTTCGCATTCATAAACATTTGCTATTCTCATGTTTTTAAAATCATATACGCCTAACCTACCATCAAGTAAAGCAATAATATAATCTTTATCTGTATCATAATATATAGCTAAATCTATCCTTGGGGATACCATATTGTTTCTAAAATCATAAAAGAATGAATGACTAAATGGTGATCCTGTTGGAATAAATATTTCAACAATATATAATCCATGCCATTTGACCATTGGTTGATATCTTATATATGTTTCTATTATATCAACTCTTTCACCATTTATTTTTATCCAAAATATCCCATCTCCCCAACTATCCTTTCCGGTATAATAAATTTCTTGTCCTGATATTTTATTCAAAAATTTCATTTCAATAATATTTCCTAATCCCCTTGGTTCATTATTCAAAACATCAACGAGTATACCATTATCTACTTCAACATTATCTTCTGCAAAAATACTATATGAAAGCAATAAAAACACAAGCATACTCTTTTTCATATTTCCAGCCTATAATTTATCGTAATATTTGTCAAGTGTTTTTTCTTATTTAACCATAATTCAGCCAAAATGTCGCATAACGTGAAAGCTATACGACGTTTTTGCGGTTGCGATAAAGGAAACCGAAGGTTTCCAGCAACCGCAAAAATGTGCCGGAGAAAAAACGCACAAAGGCCGCAGGCCGACTGCGTTTTTTCGTAGG
>BOBW01000315.1 GCA_026002595.1 Spirochaetia bacterium
ATGCCGAACTTCGGGCCGCACTGGAAAAACTAAGCGATCCGCAGTCTGCCGCAGTAACGGAAAGCGGCCCGGCTAAGTCTATTGCCATCCTCCCGTTTCCCGCCTTCACCACATCCGGCCTCCGTGACTACACCGGCCGGACCATTGAAGAATCACTGGAAGCGGTACGGCTCATCACCGGCCTCTCTTTGCCGGTAAAAGAAGCAACCGAGGCGGGGGAGGGCGCCCTTTTGCTGGGCCGCCGGTTCTGGGCCGCATTGGTCCGGGGCGCTTATCAGGGCGCGGCATACCTTGTGGACGAAATAAACGGCAGCTAGGGATTGGTAAAACGATGTCAGCAAGGCCAAGAGAAAGAATATTAACCACAAGGAACCAAGGGTTTCGGGACACAAGGAACCAAAGGTTCGCGTACACGAAGGAAAAAAAGGAGAATTCAAATCTTGTTTTCCCTTCCTTTTCTTCCTTCGTGCACTTTGTGTCCTTCGCGGTTATTTTCCTCTTCCTGCCTGTCTTCGCCTCCGCTCAAATCCCCCCTGCAAACACCAAACTCTATTCCCTGGACGAAGCCCTCACTGCCATCGGCCCCTCACCGGCATTCCGCTGGGACCCCTTTTTTCGTTCCGGGGTGTTTACCGTTGCCGGGCATACCGCGGCCTTTGCGGCCGGGGAACCGGGGGAGACGGCACTGCTCATGGTAGACGGCCGGGAGGTATTTACCGTCCCCGCTCCCTATCTGGTCCGGGGGCTCCTGTTTTTTCCGGAAGGGTTTGTCAGCGCCGCGGGAAACGCCCTCTCCCGGTATCAGGCGGAGGAAGCTTCCCGGTTCAGGATCGCGGCGATCATCGTGGACCCCGGTCATGGGGGCAAGGATACCGGAGCGGTGGGGAATTTTACCATCGGGGGCAAAGCTCTTCATTCGGTGGAAAAGGATATCGTTCTTAATGTGTCAAAACAGCTCCATTCCCTCCTTTCAACCGGTTTCCCGGATAAACGGGTTCTCCTTACCCGTGAAGGGGACACCTTTCCCTCCCTGGAAAACCGGGTGTCCATTGCCAATGGGGTCTCCCTCAAGGAGAACGAGGCCATCATCTATATTTCGGTACATGCGAATG
>BOBW01000316.1 GCA_026002595.1 Spirochaetia bacterium
GCTCCCGGGCGGCCTTTGCGGCGATTACGGGGTCGGAGACTGCCTCTTCCGTGCCCGGCGTGACCGGGAGGCCGAAGCGTTTGGCGGTATCACGGGCTATCACCTTATCCCCCAAAAGGTCGATGATATCCGGGTTTGGCCCGATAAAGATGAGGCCCTTTTCCCGTACCAGCCGGGCGAAACCGGCGTTCTCCGAGAGGAAGCCCACGCCGGGATGTATGGCTTCGCAACCGGTATTTAGCGCCGCCATAATGAGGTTGTTGCGTAAGAGGTAACTTTGGGCCGAGGGCGGCGGGCCGATGCAGACCGCCTGATCCGCAAGCCGCACATGGAGGCTGTCCGCATCGGCGGTGGAGTAGACCGCCACGGCTTCGATCCCCATCTCCCGGCAGGCGCGGATGATCCGCACGGCGATTTCACCCCGGTTGGCGATCAGGAGACGGTGAATTGCGGCGCCCCGGACCGGCTGAGCCGAATTTTGTGCTGCCAAAACGCGCCCCTAAAGCCGCTTGACCTCAAACAGGGTCTGGCCGTATTCGACCAGGTCCCCGTTTGCCGCCTTTACCGAAAGGATTTCGCAGTCGAACTCCGCTTCCAGGTGGTTCATCATCTTCATGGCTTCCAGGATGCAGAGGGTGTCCCCGGCCTTGACTTTGGAGCCGATTGTGACAAAGGCCGGGGCGTCCGGTCCCGGTGTGGCGTAAAAGGTGGCCACAATGGGGCTGGTGATGGTTTCCCCGGTAGGCCCGGCGGCGCCGGGAACAACCGGGAGCCCTAAGTGCACTGCGGCGGCGGAACCATCAGTTGCAGCACCGGCCTGAGCCGATGCAGGCAAAGCGCCGGGGATCGTCCCGGCCACAGGCGCGGCTGAGCGGGCAAAAGCCCCGTCCTTCCGCAGAATAAGGTGGATACTGCCGTCGTCCAAATCCAGTTCCGCAATGGACCCATCGTTGAACTTGTCCACCAATGTCAAAAGTAATTTATCGTTCATAAGGCATTATCCCTGATTATTAGCCGATACTCAACGGATCAACATCCAGTTCGTAATCGACGCCGCTCACGTCAAAGCCGTGGGCCTCAAGGAAGTCGTGCTTGAACCCTTCCA
>BOBW01000317.1 GCA_026002595.1 Spirochaetia bacterium
CCCTCATGGAGCAGTATCCCGAATATTGCTTTGTGCAAAGTTCCGCCTATCACAGTGAAGTGATCCGCCGCAACTATCCCGGCCTTTTTGAGCGTATACGCGAGAAAATTAAGGAAGGGCGCTACGAGCCCAACGGCGGTGTCTGGGTTGAATGTGACTGTAACCTGGTGTCAGGTGAGGCAATGGCCCGGCAATTTCTCTGGGGCCAGCGCTATACCAGGGAGCATTTCAATTACACCGCCGATGCCTTCTGGCTCCCGGATACCTTTGGATACAGCGCCGCCATTCCCCAGATCATGAAGCTGGCGGGGGTCAAGTATTTTCTGACCACCAAGATGTCCTGGAACGATACCAACAAGTTTCCCTACGACACCTTTTACTGGCAGGGCCTGGACGGGACCCGTGTGCTGACCCACCTGAACCATTCCCATCTCTGGCCGAATCCGGAGAACCTGATGGAATACATGGTCAGCGGAAAACGCACCGGCAACAGCGTGCGGGAAAAAACCGTCACCAAGCAAAAACTCTTTTCCTTTGGTTACGGAGACGGCGGCGGCGGGCCCATGTTTGAAATGCTGGAAATTGCCCGGCGGGTCGCTGATGTGGACGGCCTGCCCCGCACGGGATACACCACGGTCAGCGCCTTCATGCAAGACCTGGAGCAGAAGATACATAAGCCCTCGGTATATGCGGGGGAGCTCTACCTGGAACTCCACCGGGGCACCCTGACCAATCAGCATCAGATTAAACGGAACAACCGGCTTGCGGAAATCGGCATCCATGATCTGGAATATGCCACCGTGCGGAAGGCGCTGGAGGATAGTGTTCCCGCATCGGGGGACGATGTGCATCCCCTGCTGGAAACCCTGCTGGTGAACCAGTTCCACGATATCCTGCCCGGCACCTGTATTCCCATGGTGCATGAACTTTCCATCAAAGAAACAACATCGGTCATCGAACAGGCCCGTACCAAAACAACGGAACTGCTGGCCGGTTCCTCCCCTGCGGAAAAGCTTACCCTAACCAACACCCTTTCCTTTGCGCGGAACGATGTGATCTACCTTGATGAAGGCGAGTACATCCAGAGCGA
>BOBW01000318.1 GCA_026002595.1 Spirochaetia bacterium
AGGTGCAAGCGGTGACAGGCGCACCGCTTGCACCTGACTTTACCGTGGACGGCATAGCCGGAAATCCGGCGGTGTCGAGTGCGGCGGTAAGCGAAACAACTATTACACTGACACTTGCCTCCGCGGCATCCAACGGCGAAACCGTTACCGTGTCATACACGCAAAACAGCGATGCCGCGAAGCACATTAAAGACGCGGCGGGGAATACCTTGGCGGGGTTTAGCGGGAAACCGGTGACGAATAATACGGGAGTACTAAAGACCGTGACCACTGTCGGCGCACAATCCGGCACGCTCACATCCGGGACGGCGGGCAGTGCAACCTTTGCGGTTGCGACCGGCGGTATTTCAGGCAGTGTGGCGGTGAGTTTGTCATGGTTTAGCAACGCTGCCGGGACATTGGATGCTTCCGGTCCGGCAGGCGTTACGGTAAGCACACCGGTGACCGTCGCCGGAAGCCCCACGAATATAACGCTTACTACCACGGCAGCGACGCCGAGCGGCGCCTATTATTTCAAGGTAACTATTGACGGCGTTACCTCGACGGGAGTGGGGACGGTGACGGTGGCCAAAACTGCGGGGCTCTATGTGGGGAGCAGCACCGTACCTGAACCGGGGGTTTCCGGCCTTGTTGCGGGCCTTACGTGGATTCGCTCCAATGAAGTTAATGGAGAAAGTTACCGTATCGTGCTGGATGCAAATGAGACCGTGCCCCCTCAGAACCTTACTACCGGTGTTTTTGTCGGCATCACCATCATTCTGGAAGGTGTAGGCGCTGAATGGATCATACAGCTTTCGAGTTACGGAAGCCTTTTTACGATACCGGACAAGATTACGCTGGTACTGGATAAGTATATCACCTTACGGGGAGCACCCGGTAATAACAATTCATTGGTAAGGGTAAACTCGGGCGGGAAACTTGAAATGCGGGAAGACGCAAAGATTACCGGGAATACATACTCCGCCGCCGCCGCCTACGCCACCTCCTACGGCGGCGGGGTGTTTGTCAACAGCGGCGGCACGTTTACCATGAACGACAGCGCTTCGGTATCGGGTAATACTGTCGCCACCACCGCCTCCAACTCCTAC
>BOBW01000319.1 GCA_026002595.1 Spirochaetia bacterium
GTTCATGTTGGCGTTTTCAACCATAGTAAAAAGACGGCGGGCCCGATCCGGCTGCCAGCAGTGGGTATAACCCTGAAGGGGGTCCATGCTGCCTCCCCAGAGCCTGACCCGTTTGCCGTTCACGAGGAATTCCATTGAAGAAGGATTTTCTATGCGGCGGAACCCGATCCGTTTTTTGATACAGTCGCAGGGCCTGTTGTTTTTATACAGGGTGATTTCCGCATCGTAAAGGGATTGGGCGCCCATGCCCCGGGGCCACCAGAGCAGTGGTTTTTCTATATCGATATTGATACTGACGGCGCCGGATTTGGCCGCGTCACATTTAACTGAGGCGGAATATTCTTTGCCGGTTTCATCCAGCACACGAAGTTTGAGTTCATCGGCACCGCCCTTAATATCAGCCTTGAGGGAGACACTGCCCGTCCCGTTTTCATGCAGCAGGGCCCGCAAATCCGTTTCCGCGATTTCCGCTTCGTCGGGATAAACCACTAGCACATCGCGGTAGATGCCAATGGGGGTAAAATGCGGCACCGATCCCTGATACTCGCTGCCCCCCGCGGAATTGGCTGGGGGGTAATCATGCATGGGCTTCCGTATCAGTTTGCCCTTATCCACCTTGCCTTTCCACTCTTCTTTTAATTCCATTCCCGCAAGCAGGCCCTTTACACTGTGGAAATGGATGATAAGGGAGTTCTGTTCTTTTAGACTGGGAACATCAATGCTTTCACTCAGGTAAAAATCATCATGACAGGCTATTTTTTCCCCGTTAAGATAAATGTCCGCAGCCGTGTCCAGGCCCTTAAAAACCAGGCGGGCCGCCGCGCCGACTCTGCCGGAGAAAACGCAGCGGTAAAGCCAGTCGTAATCATCGGTCCAGATCACATCCCGGCACCAGCCCACAAGCCATTCCTCGGGTATCTTTTTGTGCTCGTAGAGTATGTCATGCACCTGGGCGGGAAACTTTGCGGCCCCCAGCCAGCCATCGGTATTTGTAAATGCGGCGGGATCGATATTTTGAGCGGGATCTATCTGTTTGATCTCCCAGTCTTTTTCCAGCAAAACTGTTTCTTTCACCTTGATATT
>BOBW01000320.1 GCA_026002595.1 Spirochaetia bacterium
GAGTACCACTAACCCCGTTAATTTAAATCATAGTATCTTTGTGGTTGTTTTTTTTCAGAAATATCGCGGCTCTGAGTAAATTTGTCACTCAGAAAAAGTAAATGCAGGCGCCCTGTTCCCGCTTGCTTTTTCCCAAAAATTCCCGTATTTTGTTCAGTATTAACGGAGGATAAAGGGAAAAATGCCGCTTACCCTATTTAATACCCTGGGACGGAAACTACAGGCCTTTGAACCCCGTGAAGCGGGCAAGGTTGGCTTTTACGGCTGTGGGCCCACGGTGTACAACTACGCCCATATCGGGAACATCCGGGCCTACGTGACCCACGATATCCTCACCCGGACTCTGCGCCGGATGGGCTATGAAGTAACCCATGTGATGAACATCACCGATGTGGGGCATCTGAGCGGGGACAACGACGAGGGCGACGACAAGATGGTCAAAAGCGCCGAGGAGCGGGGCAAGAGCGTCCTTGAGGTTGCGGAATTCTACACCAGGGCCTTTTTTAACGACACGGAACGGATGAACATCATCCGCCCCACGGTGGTCTGCAAAGCCACGGAACATGTGGGGGATATGATCGCCCTGATCAAAAAAATTGAGGCCCAGGGTTTTACCTACTCCGCCGGGGGAAACCTCTACTTCGACATTTCCAAATTCCCCTCCTACGGGGAACTGGCCCTGCTGCATCTGGATGAAAAAAAGATTTCCCGTACCGAAGTTGACGAGAACAAGCGAAACCCCTACGATTTTGTGCTCTGGTTCACCAGGAGCAAGTTTGAGAACCAGGCCCTGGTCTGGGACAGTCCCTGGGGCCGGGGCTATCCGGGCTGGCACATCGAGTGTTCCGCCATGAGCGGCAAATACCTCGGTGAACAGTTCGATATCCACGCCGGGGGTATCGACCATGTGCCGATCCATCACACCAACGAGATCGCCCAGAGTGAGGCCGCCGCGGGGAAAAAGCCCTGGGTAAGGTACTGGGTCCACAACGAATTCCTCGTCCTGGACAGGGGGAAGATGTCCAAGTCCGCCGGGGGCTTCCTCACCCTGCAATCCCTTATTGACAAGGGCTACG
>BOBW01000321.1 GCA_026002595.1 Spirochaetia bacterium
GACATACCAGGTGCAGGAAGACCACGAACGGGCCCGGCTGGGGGAAATCGCCGCACTGGAAGCCCTCTCTGAAACTCCCCCTGCCGCGGCCGTAACAACGGCGAACAGGTATCCCGGTATCCTTGCCGCCGGGGAACGGCTCAGGAAAATTCAGGCCGCGGAACAGCGCGCCGCAGAACAATGGGCCGCAGAGCTCCGGGCCGCCTATGACCGCTATGTGCGGCGCTGGCCGGATAACTACAGCATCCGCCGGGATCGGGCCCTCTACCTTGTCCATACCTTTGAGTATGAGGATGCGGTGAAGGAACTGGAAACCCTGCTGCTCTGGGAGCCCTCAAACCCCAGCCTCCGCCGGGTATTGGCCTACGGCTACCGCAAGACCGCCCGCTACCGGGAGGCGGCGGTGTTCCTTAAATCCCTGCTCAAGGAAAAACCACGGGACATCAACTTGCTGCTGGAATATTCGGGCTGTCTGGAACGGGCCGGGGCCGGCGTTTATGCCGCCGCGGTACTGGAAAAGGCCATGCCCCTGTTCACCGCATCTGCGGAGATTCCCCTGAGCCTGGGTATCCTCCGCTACCGGGAAAAAAACCTGGAAAAGGCCTTCGACTGCCTGCGGGAAGCCGCCGCGCGGGCCCCCAAGGACCCCCGGCCCTGGCAGTGGATGGCAACGATCGCCCGGAACAACGGGGAAATGGAAAGCTGTCATCGTTATGAATACGAGGCGAAAAAGCGGAAAAACTAGGGCTGTAAAAAATAAACAAACGAAGAAAAATAAAAAATAATAGACTTGTTTGCTAACTACATTAAACCTGAAGTTCGAAGTTAATAATACCACAAATGATCGACATTCTTAACAAATGCCGCAGACCTTCGGTCTGACTGCAATGATTCCGGTATGGATATGCCATACTCTTAAATGTTTTTATTCGGGCATTCACATGTTCAATGATCACCCGTTTCCGGGCAAGCCCTTTGTTGTACGCTTTCTCCCCCGCGGTCAGCTTATGCTTCTTGCTCGCCTTCTTCGGTATCCGGCTGTTCGGATGCAACTTCTCTATCCCAAGATA
>BOBW01000322.1 GCA_026002595.1 Spirochaetia bacterium
CAATGCCCGGAACAAGACCTACCTCCAGGTGCGGAGGGAAGTGGAAAGCCTGGTCTCAAAGAGTTTCCCGCTCTCAGGTCCCGCGTTTACCCTGATCCGTCTGGGCCGCTTTAATGTGATGGTAACCGGGGAGACGGCGATAACGGGGAACCGGAGTGTTGACGGCTTGACCCGCATTTCCGATCTGGTCACGAGCATGGCATCTGTTGTCCCGGTATCAGGCGGAACTGCCGCTGCGGAAAATCAAAACGGTACTGCGGTTGGTAGTAATACTACTCCTGCGGCCGCAGCCGGCAGCGGCACGGCATCGGCCCTGAGCGCCAAAGCATCATCACGGCGGGTAACCGTTAGCTCCGCGGCGGACAAAGAGACCGCCTATGACCTGTTTCAGTTCCAGCGTTACGGGACCCTGGCGCAGAACCCCTATATCAAGCCGGGGGACCGGATCAGGATCCTCCCCGCCGGCCGGACAATACAGATTACCGGGGAGGTATTCCGTCCGGGAACCTACGAACTCCTGCCCGGTGAAGAACTGGAGAGCCTGGTACAGAATTACGCCGACGGCTTTACCCTGAACGCGGATCCCGGCCGGATCATATTATCCCGGATCAGCACGGAAGCGGCGGGGGAGACGAGGATATTCGACTATCAGGGGAATACGGGGATGACCCTGGAAGACCGGGATGTCATAACGGTAGGGAACAAGGCAATCACCCGGCCGGCGGCCTTTTTTGAAGGGGCATTACGGGGGACATTAAGCAGAACCGGGACCGGGGAAGAGCTAATCTCCGGAGTGCAGGAGACAAGCTCCGACATAGAGGGGATGGCGAAGCTGGAGTATCCCTTTTACGAGGGGGAAACCCTGGGGAACGCGGTACGTGCCAATGCGCTGCGCTTTACGGCGTCAAGTGATTTGGCTGCGGCCTATGTGATCCGGGGCGGGGCCCGGATCCCCATGGATCTGACCCGGTATATCTACTACAACGATTCCAGGGTGTCCCGATCGTAGACCGCGCCGGTGGGGTTATTGGGGTTGATCACCACGATAGCCTTGGTCCTCTCCGTCAC
>BOBW01000323.1 GCA_026002595.1 Spirochaetia bacterium
GAGCTGGGCCATGCCTGGCACCACGAAATCATCAAGGACCTGCCCCGCGCCCTTTCCGGCTACCCCATGACCCTTGCGGAAACGGCGAGCATCTTCGCAGAGACCATTGTCTATGAGGGGGCCCTCAAACAGACCCCGGAAAACGAACGGCTTTCCCTGATCGAAGAAAACCTCAAGGACAGCTGTCAGGTAATCGTGGACATCCTTTCCCGCTTCTATTTTGAAAGGGCCCTGTTTAAACGGCGCGCAGAGGCGGAGCTTTCCCCGGAGGAACTCTGCGATCTTATGCTGGACGCCCAGCGGCAGACCTACGGGGACGGCCTGGACGGGACGCAGCTCCATCCCTACATGTGGGCCGTCAAGGGCCACTATTACCGCGCCGGCCTGGCCTTTTACAACTACCCCTACGCCTTTGGCCAGCTTTTTGCCCTGGGACTGTATTCCCGTGCGCAGAAAGAGGGAAGCGGTTTTGCGGCCTCGTACCGGGAAATCCTCCGGGCCACCGGGCAGGCTTCCGCAGAGGATGTGGCCCGCAAGGCGGGGTTCAACATCGAAGGGGAAGAATTTTGGCAGGACGGCCTTGCGGTGATTGCCAAACGGGTGGATGAACTCGAAAAGCTGGCGGCAACGCACTAAATGGGCGCAAAAATCGCCGTTCTGGGAGCGGGGGCCTGGGGGACTGCGGTCGCCAAGGTGATAGCCGACAAAGGTAACGAGGTGGCGCTCTGGGCCCACGAGCCCTCCGCCGTAGCGGTGATCAATGAGACCCACGAAAATCCCCGTTACCTTCCCGGCGTGGTTCTGCCCGCAAATATCCGCGCCTCTGCGGACATTGTTGAAGCCGCATCGGACCGGGAGTTTATCATCCTTGCGGCTCCGTCCCTCTATTTGCTGGATACGGTGAAGCATATCCTCAATGTCCCCGCGATCCGGGAAGGGGAAACCGCCATTGCGGTGATCACCAAGGGCTTCCTTCCCGATGCAAAAGGGGGCGGCCCCCGGCTGATTCTGGAAACCCTGGAGGATTACCTGCCGGGTTTTTACCGCCAGTCCCTGGTCTACAT
>BOBW01000324.1 GCA_026002595.1 Spirochaetia bacterium
GTGGCCCCGTAAAATGACACCATGGAGAGAAGCCCCTGATCATACATGACACGGGCCTCAAAGCCCCCGTTGATATCCACATAGACCCCGTCCAGGGCAAAGAGGACCTTGCCGCCCCCTTGGATATAGCGGTCTATCCGGTACAGGGCCCATTCATCCAGTTCCTCAACGCCGCCTATGACGAAGAGCCCCGGCAGGGTGTCGGAAATTTCTTCCCCCGGCGAAAGGAGCCGGACCCGGTAACCCGCCTGGACTAAAGCCTGGTTCAAAAAGTTGTAATCGTTGTTCCACTGCCGGTAGCTGTCACCCAAAAGGACCCCGATGAGCCGCTCCTCGCCGCTTACCAGCGAGCGTATCCGGGAAGTAAGGTCGTATTCCAGGGTATCCAGGGAGAACACCACCGGCAGGACTTCCACCTGCTCCAGGTACTCGATAAGGATGCCTGAATATACCGTGGCAACGCTGGCCTGATCCTGCTCCACGGTCTGGATCTGCTGGCTCTGTATCCCAAGGCTTTCGATCTCCCGGATCATGTTGGCCTTTGCGGGGTCCCGCACGGTGAGCCGTATCTTCCCCCGCGAATAGGCCGCGTATTCCCGGAGCAGGTCCTCAATCTCCCCCGGCATGGGGTGGATGGCGGCCAGCTTGTCCGAAACATAATAGGTGATCCGCACCTGGTCGGGAATCTCGGCGTGGATGTTCCGGGAAATGGGCGAAATGGTATAGGCCTTGTTTTTCGTCAGGTCCAGCCGGAACCAGATTCGGCGGCTCACCAAAAGCCCCAATACCAGGGCGGCGATTGTCAGAACCGTGAGGGTAGTAAGCTGCCGTTTAGTCATCGATCATCACCTCCACTTCCTGAAAAGCAGGACACGGGTATTGAGGAACAGAAACAAGGCCGTGGTAAGAATAAAAAAAGCCAGGTCCCGGCTGTCGATAAGCCCCTTGGAAAAACTTTCAAAATGAAAGGACAGGGATAAAAAATTGATGCCCTTTTCCGAATGGGATCTGGTGCTTGGCAAGTTCATCGCGGCCTTTGCGGCGTTGGTGGGCATCCTCGCG
>BOBW01000325.1 GCA_026002595.1 Spirochaetia bacterium
TCTCAACAGTCTGCTCAATGGTCATGGTTTACCTCTGACAATGAATTCCCCCAGCTGCCCGGCGGTTTTCTCATCCACACGGGCTTCAACAGTAATACTGTTGTCTTCATAACTTTCCGAAAGGACCTGTCCGCTGCGGTGGAGCAGGCTTGCAAGATCGGTGCGATCCGGGGGGAAGCGGAAACAAAGGGCGCTCCCTGATAAAAGTTCTTCCATCTTTGCGGTAAGTTCCGCAAGGCCCCGGCGGTCCACGGCGGAAACAGGAATGCTGCCGGGATAACGGGCCATAAGGGCGCAAAATAATTTAAGGCGATAGGAGATCATTATGTTTGAAGAACAGGTTAAATCGGCCCTTGATAATGTACGGCCTTCCCTCCAGGCGGACGGCGGGGATGTGGAATTTGTGTCCCTTGCGGATGACGGCACCGTGTCAGTCAAGCTGACCGGCGCCTGCGGGGGCTGCCCCATGGCCCAGATGACCCTTAAAATGGGCATCGAAAACTACCTTAAAAAGGAAGTCCCCCAGGTCACCTCAGTCGTTGGGGTCTGATACTGAATTTCTGCCCCTGAACCGTCAGGACATGGCGGCTCGGGGCTGGGAATCCTGCGATTTTATCTTTGTCTCCGCCGATGCCTATGTGGATCATCCTTCTTTTGCGGCGGCCCTGATTTCCCGGGTCCTTGAAGCCGCCGGGTACCGGGTGGGGATCATCCCCCAGCCTGATTGGAAAAATCCTTCATCCTATACTGTTTTAGGCCGTCCCCGGCTGGGCTTTCTGGTTGGGGCGGGCAACATGGACTCCATGGTTGCCAACTACACCGCCGCAAAAAAGCCCCGTTCCGATGATGCCTATTCCCCCGGCGGTAAAGCCGGTTCCCGCCCCGACCGGGCTACCCTTAAATACGTTGAAGGAATCCGCGCCGCCTACAAGGATGTGCCGGTGCTTATCGGCGGCATTGAGGCGAGCCTTCGCCGTTTTGCCCACTACGATTACTGGTCCGACACGGTCCGCCGGTCCATCCTGCTGGATTCCAAGGCGGACATTCTGGTTTACGGCAT
>BOBW01000326.1 GCA_026002595.1 Spirochaetia bacterium
ATAAGCCCAACCTTGTATGTGTAGGTGGAGATTACTTCCGAGGCGCCCATGTTATTGGGATTCTGCATTGCCAGAATTTTTTCATATCCCACGCCGAGAATACGCCCTATATCCAGGATAAACAGGATGGTCGCCGTGGGAATTATGGCCGGCAGATCTATATGCCTTACACGCTGAAGAATTGCGGCGCCATCAATCATCGCGGCCTGGTGCAGCTCCGGGTCAACGGAGCTTAAGGCGGCAATATAAATGATCGCCGAAAAGCCCACACCCTGCCATGCCCCCGACCAAACATAGAGGGAAGCAAATGCGGAAGCGCTGGCGAGTACATTGACGCTGAAAAGCCGGTTGAACAATATCCCAAAAACTCCGGAGCTTGTATTAAACATAATGCGCAAAATACTTGCCATAACTACGGTGGAAATAAAATAGGGAAAATAGGAAATCATCTGAACGAATCTGCGATACAACCGGTGTTTCATATAATTCAGACTGAGGGCCAGCAGAATGGCACAGGGCATATTCACCACAATACTGTAAACGGACAAAACCAATGTGTTGCGTAAAATGCTCCAAAAATTATAACTGGTTAAAAACCGTATAAAATTACCGAAGCCATGCTGTTTTGCCCAGGGACTCCCCAATACACCGTTGATAATCCGATAATTTTTAAATGCCATCAGCGCGCCGCCTATGGGCACATACGCAAAGATGACCAAAAATGTGACAGGCAGCACCAAAAGCAGATAAAGCTGCCAATTTCGCCGGACGCGCGTAGCTATATGGTTGTATCGTGAAACAGGCTTTTTCCCTTTTGGCGCCGACTCTATCATAGCACCTCCAATACAAACAATATATCAACTTTTTTCATATGTTATATATATTATAACATTGTATATGTCAGTGTATCATTGCATATTCTATCTGTCAACAAAAAAATCACATAAACACGGTGAGGTCTACCCCAAAAGACGGCCAACAGTATTGCGAGGATGCCCTTCCCGCGCTAGAGCCGGCGCACGGCCCGATACAGGTTTTCCT
>BOBW01000327.1 GCA_026002595.1 Spirochaetia bacterium
TTGAACAGAAAAGCCTTATCGCCTTTGTGGGACTCATGGACCGGCGGCATCCTGTCCGCATGAACAAACATGCAATCGACGATGCCGATGCGGTACTTTCGGTGCTGGCGGGGCATATCAAACTCCGGGTATACCAGGAACGGCTTGAACATGCCCTTGAATCAATGAAAAAAAACGAAGAACTGATACGGAAGCTGGCGGACAACGATGCCCTGACCGGTCTGCCCAACCGGCGGAAATTCATGGCCGATATTGAGGAAAGCGTTAAGCGGATGAGGCAAAGCAATTCCTCGGGGTACCTGCTCTTTATGGACCTGGATGATTTCAAGACCACCAACGATACCCTGGGACATCTGGCAGGGGACACCCTGCTCTGCGATATCGGAGAATTCCTCTCAGGCGAGGGGGAAAACCTGGGAACAGCCTACCGCTACGGGGGAGACGAATTCGTCATCCTCGCGGAAGACAAAAGCCCTGATGATCTGCAAAGAATCCGGGATACCCTGCTCCGCCGCTTCGGCGCCGGCTGGGAGTTGGGGGAACAGGTTCCCGTTCCCTGCGGTATCAGTATCGGGGCGGTGCAAATTCCCCAGGGGAGTACCCCGGTGGAAAAACTTATCCAGGCGGCGGACGCCGCCATGTATGAAGTAAAAAAAACGGCAAGCACGGCTTCCTGGAGTTCAAGAAAAGCATCGACAAATAAGACAAAAAGTGTTATTCTGTCTATATAAGGTCCCGCTGTACAGCGGCGTATCGATCATTCTTATACGAAAGCGGAGCAATGCATGCTTAATTTTTCAGATTACATCGCCGATTGGCCGGATATACCCTACCCTAATTTTATTGCATGGCTCGATGGGAATGAGAAGAGATGGGGGAACAATTCCGCCATTTTCTACCGTTCCGGCAAACAGAAGGACTTTACTATCTGGACCTATACCCGGTTCGCGGCGGAATGCCGCCGCATAGGCCGGGGCCTCCTCGCGGCGGGCCTGCGCAAGGGCGATCGGGTGGTGCTCTGGGCGGAAAACCGCCCAG
>BOBW01000328.1 GCA_026002595.1 Spirochaetia bacterium
TGCTGCCGTTCCCCACGGGAAAGGCCGAAGGGGTCCCGGCTGCCATCAAGGCCGAAAAGGGCGAGCATTTCCTCACAGCGGCGCTGCTTTTCAACCGCCAGTTCCGAGGCGGATAGGCCCGCATCTGAAAGGGCATATTCAAGGCCGAAAAGAATCTCCTCCCGGACGCTGGTCTGGCAGAGCTGGCGGTCGGGGTTCTGGAAAAGGTAGCCCGCCCGGCGGGCAAGGACGCTGGTTTTGACTTTGCGGGTGTCGAGATCGGCCAGCAGAACCTGCCCGGCACTGGGCTTGAGGAGGCCGTTGGCAAGGCGGCAGAGGGTGGATTTTCCCGCGCCGTTTTCCCCCAGCAGGGCAACGAATTCACCGGGTTTTATCGTAAAGGACACATCGTTGATGATAGTCTCCTGACCCGCCGATGATGGGTAACTGAAGCCGACATGTTCAAAGCGCAGCACGGCGGGCCTCCTTTGCATCAAGTACATTTTTCATCATCAGTTGGGCCTGATTCAAATCGTGAGGCAGCGCCCCCGTATAAAGCCCTTTCTCCCGCAGTGTTTCACCCAGGGTGGTTACCCGTGGAATATTGACACCGGCGCCCTCAAGAATGTCCGGGCGCTGCAAAACTTCGCCCACCGTGCCGTGCCGTACCAGGGCGCCCCCTTCCATCACCGCAAGGCGTTTGGCGAATTCACAGAGGAGCATGATCTTCTGCTCCACCACCACAATGGTGATGCCGTGTTTTTCGTTCAGTTCTTTCAGGTATTCAAAAATTTTGCGGCTGGAACGGGGGTCCAGTTCGCCGGAAGGTTCGTCCAGGACGATGATCCGGGGCCGCAGGGCGGTGATGGCCGCAATGGCCACCTTCTGCTTCTGACCCCCCGAGAGGGTGCTGATGGCCCGCTTCCGCAGTTCCGGGATGCCCGCCGCAGTGAGGGCTTCGGTCAGGCGGCCTTCAATTTCAGCATGATCTACGGCGAAATTTTCAAGGCCAAAGAGTATCTCATCCTCCACCACGGAGGCCACCATC
>BOBW01000329.1 GCA_026002595.1 Spirochaetia bacterium
CCCTGAGTTATTCAAGGAGTTCGGCTACACCTCTACCATGCAGATCCCGCGGCTTGAGAAGATCATAGTCAGCATGGGAGTCGGCGAGGCACTGGTGAATAAGAAGCTCCTGGATGCCGCGGTTGACGATCTTACCCTGATTACCGGGCAGAAGGCGGTTAAAACCAAGGCCCGCAAGAGTATCGCCAACTTCAAGATCCGGGAAGGACAGGAAATCGGCGTCAAGGTAACCCTCCGGGGGGCCATGATGTACGAATTCCTCGATAGGCTGGTGAATGTGGCCCTGCCCCGTGTCAAGGACTTTCGGGGGATCAACCAGAATGCCTTTGACGGACATGGGAACTACTCGCTGGGTATCATCGAGCAGATTATTTTCCCGGAAATAGATTTTGATAAGATAGAACGTGTATCCGGACTTAACATCGCCATTGTAACAACGGCGAAAACAGACGCGGAGGCCAAGGCCTTCCTGGGCAAGTTCGGTATGCCCTTCAGAAAATAAGGGGGATTGTGAATGGCAAGAAAGGCGATGATCATAAAGGCGCTGCGGACGCCTAAATATAAGACCAGAAAAGTGAACCGCTGCCGGATCTGCGGAAGGGCCAGGGGCTATCTGCGGAAATATGAGATGTGCCGTCTTTGCTTCCGCAAACTTGCGAGCGAAGGGCTTATTCCCGGTGTCACTAAATCAAGCTGGTAGGGTAGGAGGGAGCATAGGATGAGCATTTCTGATCCCGTAGCGGACATGCTGACCAAGATCCGGAACGCCGGAATGGCAGGTCACGAAAAAGTTGATATCCCTACCTCCAAGCTCAAGCTTGAGATCGTCAAGATTTTGAAGACCGAGGGGTATATCAAAAATTTCAAGAAGGCAAATCAGGATGGGGCCAATGTGATCAGGGTATTTCTGAAATACGATGACGCAACCGCCCCGATCATTCACGGTATCGAAAAGGTTTCAAAGCCCGGACGCCGTGTATATATGGGTTATAAAAACATGCCAAGGGTTTATAACGGATA
>BOBW01000330.1 GCA_026002595.1 Spirochaetia bacterium
GCCGATACCATTGCCGCATACAGTTATTCTGATTACGGCCTGCTGTATGTTTCGGTGATACCAAAAAAGGTTGCGCTGCGGCAGGTACAGACCCTGCGGTTTTTAACCCTCTACCTCAATATTGCCGCCGTCTTTCTTTCTTTGGGATATGCAATCTTTCTGGCGGCCCGGAACAGCAAACGGCTCATGGGCGCCTTCCGGCTCCTGGGTGAGACATCGGGGGTTCCCGCGTATCATGGAGGAAATACCCTGAATTATCTCAACAATTCTGTTTTGCAGCTTATCAATACCAACGCCATGCTGCGCCAGGATGCGGATACCCGCGGCTCCATACTGAAATCCGTTTTTCTGGACAAGCTGCTCAGCGGGTCTTATACCGGCAGAACGGAAATGTATAATTTTGCGGAACATGCGGGTATTGTTCTTGAGGGTAAATATTTTTGTGTGGTACTCATCAACCTTGATGCCCCTGAAGAGGGCGGCGATGCCCGGCAGGACATGGAGGCAATTGAACGGCTCAATACGGCCAAGCAGCGGATCTTCAGCGCCCTGGAAGAATGGCTCCAACAGCGTTCGGGACTGCTGTACAGTCAAACCCTTAACCGGCTGGGGGTTTTCTTTTTTCTCAGGCCCGCTCAGCAGGAATATTTCCGGGAACATATTACAGCATTACTGCGTTCCACGGTGGTCCCAATATGTACGGCCATGCAGGTAAAGGTCCGCTTTACCGGTTCCGGACTCTATCAGGATATTATGAGCATCCGGGAAGGATACAACCAGTGCCGCGATTATATGCCCTCCGCCGCTCACCGGGAAAACGGGGATTTCAAATGGGTGGATATATTGCCCGTGCCCCGGCAGAATATGTTCGTGTATCCCGCGGACATGGAAAAGAAGCTTATCAATCAGCTGCAAAACGCGGACCTTCCCGGTGTCGAGGATAGTCTTTCTGCGATTTTTAATGCAAATATACGGGACGGGCTCCTAAACGAAACCATGCTCACCATGCTGTATACACT
>BOBW01000331.1 GCA_026002595.1 Spirochaetia bacterium
CTTCAGTTGCCACTTCGATCCCCGCTGAAATTCCCACGAGCCCCCCGGCGGCAAGGATGGCGGCGGTGTCGGGGGTGAAGCCTTTCTCAAAACGAATATTTCCCCAAAAGGTGAGGGGCAGTCCGGCATCGCGGTTGAGCTGTGCAAGCTGCACCAGCGAAGAAACCGGCGCCGCCTCATCAACCAGATGTACTCCGTGGACGCCGGTTTGTTCCGCCTGTTCCGTGAGGTGGCGGAAGAGCGCCGCCGTGTCCACGGGCGCAAAACTGCGGATATAGTCCAGGGTAATGTCGCAAAAGGCGCAGGCGTGCCAGTAACAGCCGTGGGCAAGATAGGCCTTGAGCCAGTGGCCGTCTGACCAGAGCCGATGCATGGGGTTCACATCGTCCACGGGATAGAGGTAGCGGGAAAAGTCAACATCCCGGTAATCGGGGAAAATTGTTTTTATCGACTCATCATCGATCCGGCGGAACCGGGCAAAATCATTGGCATCGTTTTTTGTGCCGCCACAACTGATTGCGGGGTCGGCGGTAATTTTTCCATCCTCTGATCGGTACATGGTTTTGTAGATGATCGATCCATCCCGCTTATTCTGATCCAATATCGCTTTCCATGAACCGTAGCCCCGATCAAAGGAAAGATAATCAACATAATCGAAGATGCGCGGATCATCCATGAACCGCAGTTCGGTATTCGCATAGCCGCCCCCGGCAATGATCGCGGCCTTATTGCCAAAACGCAGTTTTGCTGATGCGCCGCAGGCAAGGGCCCCCGCAAGGCAGCCGGGGAAGGGGACCGTGAGGCCGATGAGAAACGGACTTTCATCGAGGCGCCCTTCGGGGGAATTGAAGATGCCTGTTACACAATCCCATTCTTCTTCAAGATAGGGGGCATAAAAATTTTTGTAACCATTCAGCCCTTTAAAGCAACATTTCCGACGAAACCAGGCAACTTGCCATCGAACAGAATGGTCAAAGCGTCAGCAGCAGAAACAGTATGCTTGGCACAGGTCGA
>BOBW01000332.1 GCA_026002595.1 Spirochaetia bacterium
GTCTTCCGTTGAAACCACCCCCGCAGCAGCCAGGGCGGCATATTCCCCCAGGCTGAACCCGGCGCAGGCCGCAGGTTTGATCCCCTGTTCCGCAAGATATGCCGCGGCAGCAAGATTCGCCAGGGTGATGGCAGGCTGGGAAACATCGGTCCGCATAAGGGTTTCCGCATCCGTATCCCGGAGCAGGGACTTCATGTTCTTTCCCACAGCCTCCGAAGCCAGATCAAAAAGATTTTTAACGGCAGCGCTGCCCGTCTCAAGAAAATCCAGGGCCATACCCTGATACTGTGCGCCCTGCCCGGGAAAAAGAAAGGCGAATTTTTTGTCTTTTATTACCATATAATCAGATTCCCCCCATAGGTGAGCCCCGCACCGAAACCGACGGTCAGGATAAGGTCACCCTTGTGCAGTTTGCCGCCCCGGTTCATCTCGTCCAGGGCAATGGGAATCGAGGCTGCGGAAGTGTTGGCATATTCTTCGATATTGAGGAAAAATTTTTCCTCCGGGATGCCCAGCCGTTTCCCCGCCGCCTGCACGATCCGGGCATTGGCCTGGTGGGGCACAATCCAGGCCAGGTCATCAACGGTGACCGCTGCGCCTGTGGCGGCGCCCTCTTCCGCAAGCATTTTGACAAATGGTTTTCGGAATTAAAAATTGATACCCAAAAAAATCTGCTCTACAAAACGTATTTCATAACAGAAGACGTGCGTGTCAAACCAACCGAGATGATCTATCTTTTTAACTGTATCAGCGAATTGAACATAAAACTGAAATAGCGTACATATTGGGGCTTAACATTGTGAAAAGCAGCGAGATAAAGAGTGCTATCGGCGACTTTATACACATCAGAAGAATAAGTGATGCCATTGATTTTCTGGAGAAATATTTCCTCGATGAATACCGGGAAATATTTGAGGGAGAATCGGGATTGCTAAAGAAAGATCCGGAAAGGACCTATGTTAAAAATTTACTGCAATATGAAATGCCAAAAAAATATGGTGTCGAATTTTTTT
>BOBW01000333.1 GCA_026002595.1 Spirochaetia bacterium
ATCATCCGGTTCTCCGGCTATAGCGACTGAGGTAAACCCCAATACCGACCTGCTGGGGGGCACGTACGCCTATAACGCCGCCCTCGGGCGGATTCAGTTTGTCTTAACCACCGCGGGGACCCGCTTTACTGAGGCTCAGATCGCTCATCCCGATGGGACAACAGCGGGCGCTTATACCCTTAACCCTGCGCTGGACGCGGACAAGAAGCTCATTGACGACTTTGCCAAAACCAGCGGATGGGCTTCCTTTGATGGGGATAAAAAAATCACCTTTGACAAAGATGATTTCGGCATCACGGGGGAAGTGTACAATGTTAAGAAGGACACAACCAAAAATGATGCGAAGGCCAATGTGAACATCATTACCCTCCCGGCAAGCAAAACGCTCACGCTGAAGACTAGCTAATCCATCGAAGACAAAAAAGCCCCCCGGTCCTGGGGGGCTTTTTTTATGCTCTGACTATTAAAGAAACCACAAGCCGCCTACCGGCCTCCCCCGCGCAAGCGGACTCTTCCACACTGACCACACGGACTTTTGCTTTCATTTTTTTTCTTTTGTCCGTGTAGTCCGTGTGGTCCGTGGTTAAATTCTTAAGTTTATCCATTTTTGGGATCAGATGGTTAAAAAATTCTTTCATACATTCGCCGTGAAGAAACGGTTGATGACTGTGGAACAAAAGCAGTATACTTTACTCATGGAAACCAAGCCTTTAGACGGTGAAAAGCCCGGAGAGCGCCTGAATCCATTGAATGACTACCTCTTTTTCAAAGTCATGGGCGAAAAAGGGGACGAGGAGCAGCTTTTAGCCTTCCTCAACGCCGTGCTTAAGCGGTCAGGCAGTAACCGGCTTGTCTCGCTGGAAATTCTGGAAAACAAGACCTTTACAGCGGAAGTTATCGGCGACAAGTCCAGCATCATGGATATCCGGGCAGTTTTGGAGGACAAATCCAGGGTCAATATTGAGGTCCAACTGCGGAATTTAGGGAACATGGACCGCCGGAGCCTCTTCT
>BOBW01000334.1 GCA_026002595.1 Spirochaetia bacterium
ATGCTTCGTTAAACAAGGCTGCCCGGGGCTATGAAGTCTGGTATTTAAGCCCCGAGTACCGCCGGGATGTGATAGACAAGTCAAAGTACGATGATTCCGCCGATATCATCTCTATCCGCAACGCCATGCTGGAAGAGGAATTCACCACCGAAAGCATCATGATGGCCCAGTCCATCCTGAACCGGATCACCGAAGCGGTGGGAAAATCCAGCCCTTCACGGGGAATCAAGGCGGAGGAGTGGTTTGTGGTGCGGAACGCCCGGATGCCCTCGGTATTGGTGGAACTGGGATTCGTCTCCAATCAGGAAGACGCCCTCCTTATGGCCGATGAGGCGTACTTGAAAAAAATAACCGAAGCATTGTATAAAGGAATAGGTGATTTTGTGAGTACCTTTGAGCGATCAGGAGGATTTACCGCCATTCAATGAATGTGATTTCCGGTATCAAGGGGGGAACCTTCGGTTGAGTATTAGGGACGGCCTTGGCTCTTTCTTTCAGAATAAAAGCCGCTGCTGGCTTTTGGCGCTTTTGCTCCTGGGAACCTTCGCTTTTGCGGAATTTTGGGGTTTGGGGCTTGTCAGACGTACCTTTGTATTCTATTCTATTAACAACTGGTCGATGATAGTAGAGGATCGTATGCTGAAACGATCACCGGATCAGGAACTGGATATCGGGAGGTATGTGGAGGAGGTCCTGCTGGGACCGGTTTCCCAGGAATCGGCGCCCCTGTTTCCCCGGGAAACCAGGCTCCGTTCCCTCCTGTACCGGAACGGGGTGGTTTACGCGGACCTTTCGGAATCCGCCGCCCTGCCCCCCATAGAAGGGGGGGATGTTTTCCGGAACTTCCGTACCCTGAACGAGGGTATCCGGCGTAATTTTTCCTATGTGAAGGATGTACGGCTTTTTGTCGCCGGAAACCCTGCGTTTTTTAATGAATTTCAACGGATATTTTCCGTAGGAAATTATAAAAAGCATTGACAAATCTTGTGAGTTTTGTTTACTTACAGGAT
>BOBW01000335.1 GCA_026002595.1 Spirochaetia bacterium
GTCGCCGGGGGAAGCGGCGCGGGTTACACCGTGGTGGACCCCCCTTCGATTATCGCCACCCATTTGACGGAGCTCATCAAGCGCCATGCCCAGGACATCCTTGGCCGTCAGGAAACACAGGCGATCCTGGATACCCTCAAGAAGGAATACCCCGCGGTGGTGGAGGAAGCCCAGAAGGTGGTAAACCTTGGGGAAATTCAGAAGGTGCTGCAGGGCCTGCTCCGGGAACGGGTTTCCATCAGAAACACCGTGTCCATTCTGGAGGCTGTCGCCGATTACGCCCCGGCCTCGCGGGATGTGGGCTTCCTTACGGAAAAGGCCCGGCAGGCCCTGGGCATGCAGATATGCCACCAGTACGCCGATGAGAACCGGGTCCTCCGGGTGCTGACCCTGGACCAGGCCCTGGAACAGCGGATCATCGACAGCCGGGTGGAGACCAGTTCCGGGGTCATTTCGGCCCTGGAACCCCAGCTGCAATCCGCGTGGATACATTCCCTTTCGCGGTCCGTGGCCGCTGTGCAGGAAAAGGGCTGGTTCCCCATCGTGCTCTGTTCCGCCGCGGCCCGTGCCCTGGTAAAATCATCTTCGGAAAGGGAACTGCCTGAACTGGTGATCCTTTCGGTGCCCGAGATCGTGCAGGATGTCAACCTGGAATCGGTGGGTGTTATCAAAATTGAAAATCAGGCTGCGGCGTAGGGGGCTCAATATGGAAGAATTTGTCGAACGGGCCCTTACTTATGATGAATGCCTCGACAAGGTGTGGGCAAAACACGGCAAGCGGGCCAAGGTGGTCACCCACAAGACCGTGATGATGGGGGGCTTTTTGGGCTTCGGCATGAAGGAAGGGGTTGAGATCACCGGCTATGTCCCCAATACCTACGGGATGACCCCTGCCGGCATGATTAGCTATAACGGCTCAGGGGGCACCAGGGCTCTGGATGGCGGCGCAGGTTTGCAAGCCCTTGCCGCGGGGAATGCCGGTTCCGCCCAGCCCGCTCCCCGCACC
>BOBW01000336.1 GCA_026002595.1 Spirochaetia bacterium
TGGGGTACACAATAAGGGCTTTTATGCCCGGTTCCCCACGATGCCGGTAACAGTATTCCAAAATGGGGTACAAAAAACATTCAGTTTTACCAGAACCTGTGCCGGTAGCTATAAGGGTTGATTTACCGTTATCGCCCAAAATGCGGTCATAAGCGCTCTTTTGGTGGACATAGGGCTTGAATTGCGGGTGAATAGCGGTAAACTGGTTTGCATCATCATTTTCGGCGATACGAAAGGGTAAACGGATGTTTATATATGGTTCATGGAAAACAGCCCCCGGTGTGTCCAGAAATCGCTTTATGGACCCCCGGAAGACCTGGTTGGTCATGGGAAAAGTGGTTTCTATATAGTCAGACAGCCCTCTTTGGAGCTGACTGGCCAATACAGACGGTAACATAGCAATATTTTACAACAAAAATCGCTGTTATGTAACCATTTGGTATCTTGATTATTTGTAAAGCGGAGTGTAAAGTAGAAGATATGCCTGTAAAGCGAAATTGCGATTATAAGCCCTTATCCAAGCAGCCCCTGGCCCTTGTTTTGGCGCAGGTTCGGTTCAGCCCAATCCCCAAATTTGAGGGATATATCCCGGAAATCCAGGATTTTCTGCGAAAAACCGGTTATCCCATACATCCAAATCAGCAAAATTTTGTCATCTCCGTAGGGCCGTCCGGGCTTCAACATATGGAAATTCGGCAATGGAGGTTCGAAAATCCGTCTCAAAATGCGGTGATTTTGCTTGAGCCGGAGCAAATTATCCTGGAAACCTGTGAATATTCAAAATTTGAAGAGTTTATGGGTGAATTTGTCAAAATTTTTAGCAATATCATTAAAATAACCGAGCATGACAAATATGGTGTTTTTGTCAGACTTGGCTTGAGGTATATAGACCAGATTAGAAAGCAATCGGATTCTGACGATATAGATTCATATTTGCGGTCGGCATTGCGCGGAATGGACTGCCAAGAATATATAGCGGATAAGAAACATTACACCCTAT